>CAWBIS010000050.1:0-8137 GCA_963788485.1 Terriglobia bacterium | reverse complement strand
CGGTCCCGTTTAACGATCGCATTTTATCTCGTTCTTGTGTTTGCCAGCGGCATCCTGGTAGGGGTCGAGGCAAATCGGCTCTATGCGACCACCAGCACGGCGCGAGCGAACAACTCACCCCAGAGCATGAGCGAGTTCCGCAAGCGTTATCTCGAAGGCATGCGAACGCAGGTGGGGGCCAGCGGCGAGCAGATCGTCGAAATCAACAATATCCTCGAAGACACCAAACGGAAGGTCGACGAGCTGACCGCGGCGGAGAAGCCCCTGCATGACAAGATCCAGCAGGAGCACATCGATCAAATCAAGGCGCTCCTGGATCCGGATCAGCGGGTGCGGTACGAAAACTGGCGCGCAGCGCGCGAACGAGCGAAGCTCGAAGCCCAAAAACAGAAGTAAGCGGCTTGAGGTTGTGAAGCAGGCGGAAGACGCCTGCTTCATCGTTGTTTTCCGGCCGGCGTTATTTGGTGGCGAGGCGGGCGGACTTTTCGCTGCGCGACTTCTGATACTTCTTCTCGAATTTATCCACGCGGCCTGCGGTGTCGACGAGCTTTTGTTTCCCGGTAAAGAACGGGTGACAGCTGGAGCAGATTTCGACGCGGATGTCGCCCTTATGGGTCGAACGCGTCTTGAAAATGTGCCCGCACGCGCAGGTCACATTGACCTCGTTGTAGGCGGGGTGAATTCCTGATTTCATCTGGTTACCTTTCGGGGAATTTCCATATTACCACGGCAAAAGCCCCCGGGAGCCGTAGCGTGGCTCACGGGGGCTTTCGCAGCCTTATGAATTACCTGAGGCAGTTACTACGTACGCACTGAACAGCTACGCAACGAGGCGACCGGTCCACAGGAACATGATCCCGCCACTGAGAGCGGGGATCGGCAACGTTAGAACGGTCGACTCAACAGTCGGCCACCTCGCGCGGTCTACTACTTGAACTCATTATTTCTGGACCACCTCCTTCTTCAGTGATATCTACAAAATACGCCCGAGCGCGAAAGTTGTCAAGACGCTCTCTGTACAATATTCTCCGATGTTTCCATTAGTAGTATGAACCACGCTGCGCCACTCTATATATCGCGCAGGCACCGATGCTGTTCATGTTTTGCCGTTACGAGACGACATTGCCGCCAATCACGTCCATGGCTGGGCTTAGAATAGGAAATTCCCCTTATGGCTGAAGCCTACATTTGCGACGGAATCCGTACTCCTTTTGGCCGCTACGGCGGCGCGCTTGCGCCTGTGCGCGCGGACGATCTGGCGGCGATTCCCATCCGCGCACTGGTCGAGCGCAATCCGGGAGTCGATTGGGGTGCGCTCGACGATGTGATCTACGGCTGTGCGAACCAGGCGGGAGAGGACAATCGCAACGTCGCGCGTATGGCGCTTTTGCTCGCGGGGCTGCCGAAAGAAGTGACCGGGTCCACGATCAACCGGCTGTGCGGGTCGAGCATGGATGCCGTCGGAACAGCGGCGCGCGCCATCAAGGCGGGCGAGGCGGAACTCATGATCGCCGGTGGTGTGGAAAGCATGTCCCGCGCACCATTCGTCATGGGCAAGGCGGACACGGCGTTTAGCCGGACGGCCGAGATTTTCGACACCACCATCGGCTGGCGCTTCGTGAATCCGTTGATGAAAAGCAAGTACGGCGTGGACTCGATGCCGGAGACGGCGGAGAACGTGGCCGAGGAGTTCTGCGTGTCCCGCGCCGATCAGGATGCCTTTGCCCTGCGGACGCAGCAACGCTGGGCGAAAGCGCATGCGGCCGGGTTTTTCGCGGATGAATTGATTCCGGTTTCCATTCCGCAGAAGAAGGGCGATCCAAAGAAGGTTGATACGGATGAGCATCCGCGGCCCGATACCACGCTCGAGGGATTGTCGAAGCTGAAACCAGTGGTGAAGCCGTCGGGCACGGTGACGGCGGGAAATGCGTCAGGAGTTAACGACGGCGCCTGCGGCCTGCTGCTGGCGTCGGCGGAGGCTGCGGCGAAGTATGGGCTCACGCCGCGGGTGCGGGTGGTCGCGACGGCGACGGCCGGGGTAGCGCCGAGGATTATGGGTTTTGCCCCCGCTCCGGCGACCCGGAAAGTGCTGGCGAAGACCGGCCTCGCGCTCTCGGAAATGGACGTGATCGAACTGAACGAAGCCTTCGCCTCGCAGGCGCTGGCGGTGACCCGGGATCTCGGGCTGGCCGACGACGCCAGCCACGTGAATCCGAACGGCGGGGCCATCGCCATCGGCCATCCACTCGGAGCCAGCGGCGCGCGATTGATCATCACCGCGGCTTCTCAGCTGCGAAAAAGCGGCGGGCGCTATGCGCTGTGCACGATGTGCATCGGGGTGGGGCAGGGGATTGCGACCGTTCTCGAACGCTGCTGAGGTTTCGGCTCGACCGGCTTAGTACGCGAGGACGCCTGCCGCCTTGCTCGACTCCCGAAGCCGCTGTACTGCCACTTCCGACACCCGGCGCCGCAATTCCGGGAAACGCTCCAGCATGCGATTGAACTGGCCGCGCTCGAGCGAAATGCAGGTGCAGACCGTCACCGTGCGCACCGTCGCGGTGCGCGGAAAGCCTGTGATCAGGGTGATCTCTCCAAAGAAATCGCCATCCTGCAGAACCGCCACGCGGGTCGTGTTACCGGACTGTTCCTCCGTGCGCCAGACCTCCACCTTGCCGCGCGCGATGATGTAGAACTTATCGCCTGGATCGTTTTGCCGCACGATTTCGCGGCCCGGCTGGAAGGTTTCGGTGGCGAAGAACGGGGCCAGTTCCGTCAATTTGTCGTCGTCCAGATTTTCCAGAATGGGGAACGTCTTCAGGCGCTGCGCATCCACGTCGACGTGGCTGCCGTCCGCTGAAAAGGTGAAACCGGCCTGCTTGCGCCACAGCTTGGCGTAGGTACCGTTCTGGGCCATGAGTTCAAAATGACTTCCCTGTTCGAGGATCTGGCCTTCGTCGAAGACGAAAATATGGTCGGCATCGGCCGTGGTCGAAAGCCGATGGGTGACGGAGATCAGCGTGCGGCCCCGGCACAATCCGCGCATCATGCGTGCGACGGAGATCTCATCGACGGGATCGAGCGCCGAGGTCGCTTCGTCCAGAAGCACAATTTCCGGATTGCGCAGGATTGCCCTCGCCATTGCCAGCCGCTGCATTTGCACGAGGGAAAAACGAACTCCCTGATCGCCCGCCAGAGTGCCGTAATTATGCGGCAGGGACATGATGAAGTCGTGCAGGCCGACGTCCTTCGCCACCTGAACGATCGATTCCTCCGAGGCGTCGGGCTTGCCCAGCCGGATATTTTCGCGCACCGAGATGTTGAACAAAGAATTCTCCTGCAGCACCACGCCCATGCGCGACCGCAGCGAGGACTGGGTCAGGGACCTCAGGTCATGGCCGTCGATAGCGATGAAACCCGAAGTCGGATCGTAGAACCGCATGAGCAGACTGAGCATCGTGCTCTTGCCCGAACCGCTTGGTCCGACAAAAGCCACATACGTACCCCGCGGGATGCGCGCGCGAATCCCGCGCAGGCACCAATGGCTGTCTTTGCCGGGTTGTTCGTCGTAACTGAAATCGACGTTGGCAAAGATGATCTCAGTCTGGATGGGAGGCAGGAAACGGGCGTCCGGGCGGTCCTCGGCCGCGTGTGGGGCCTGGAGTGTCTCCTCGATCTGCCGGTACGCCGCTTTTCCCGCAGCGACGGACGGCATGAATTGGGTGATGAACAACAGAGAGTTGCTCAGCACTACGGCCAGCATTTGCACTCCGACCAGCGCGCCGATCGACATCTGATTGGCAAAGGCCAGCCAGACGCTCAGCGCCAGCAGGAAAGTCTGGATCCCGAGGATGCCCGCGCCGGTGAATCGCTCCATAAAGGCGTTGAGGAGGCCGGCGCGCATGGTGCTGCGCGACAGCCGCTCGTTACGCCGCCGAAAGCCGGCTATGCCGGCCTGCTCGAGCGAGAAGGCGCGCACAATTGCCTGGGCGCTCAGGTTTTCTTTGAGAGCGCCAAGCACCCGAATCTCGTCCTCCCGGCATGCCTCGCTCGCCCGGGTCACACGGGCGGCGGGGATGCGCGGCGCGAGGAGTATCCAGGGCCACAACATCAGCGCAGCGAGACCTGTGCGCCAATCCAGCCAGAAAATCAGGGAGGTGCTCAGGAGCACCTCGAGTGCGGGTAAGATGCCCCATGGAATGGTCAGGCCGATGGTGTTTTCGAGGACGCTGAAATCCGTGGAAAAGCGGTCCAGCAGGTTCGCGGTGCGCGAGTGCGAGTGGAAGGACATACTGACGCGCTGCAGCCGTTCGAACATAGCCTGGCGCATGCCGCTGAGAGACTGGCTCTGCACGCGCGCGGACAGAAAATCGCGCAGCAGGCCGGCGGAAACGGTCAGCAAAGCCGCTCCGGTCAGCACGCTCAACATCAAGTAGAGCGCGTTGTAATCCCGCGGGATCAGCGCGCGGTCGATGAAATAACGTACGGCCAGCGGGAAAAGGCCGGTGAAACCGGCTTCGATCAGGAGGGCGACGCCGATGATGGAAACGGAGAACCCGGAGCCGATCGAAAACAGCGACGAGCGCGGGGGCGGATCGCTGTTTTCTTTAACCTGTTTGGAACGGCTGCTCTGGTACTGGTACTGGCCCAAGGTCCAGTATACGGAATCGTACGTAATCTCGTTTCCCCGGTTGGCGGAACGAGATTACACCGCTTGATAGCCGAATTCCGGACGGGCCAGTTGCCGGGTTTGCTGCACCAGACCTTCGATGGAGCCGAGCAACGGCTTCATATCCAGCGCGAAGGGCAGGACACCGTCGACGAGCAGTCTGGCTTCGATACCCCATACCAACAGGATGAAGGTCATCTGCTGCTCGAAAAGGGCCATTGAAAGGTCGCCGGGATCGGCGGCGGCTTTCAAGCATTTCGCGTTGGCAATCGCGTAAAGGCGGTTGAAATCCTTCGCGGCGTCCCGCAGATATTCACGGAGCAAACCTTTCTGGATTTTCCGGTAGCAGGAGGCCAGCGTGGGACTGTGAGCCGCAGTCAAGTATTGGCGATCCATCTGTGTGGCCAGCCGCAGCATCGGCCGGTATTTCTGCACCGAGAAGTTATCGAGAAAAGAAGCATCGGAACCGTAAGAACTAAGGACGATCTCCGGCTTAGGAGCGAACTGCGTCAACAGCGTTACGGCCACCACGAGAGCTAATACCGCAAGCAGGCTGACTATCATGATTGAACCCTCCTCTGAAATGCTCGCTTCATCAGACCTCGTCTACGAATACGATATACCCGCCGGGCTTGGATTGCAAGGGAAAAGTAGTTCTATATCAACGAGTTAACTATAGTTAGCGCGGCGGTGTCCAAGGACAACGTTAACCCCGCCCTCTGGCTGCCCGCATCAACAGGCGGTTCATATCCGTTAATTGCTGTTGCAGGCGCGCGCGGTCGGAATCGGGGCTCTCCGGCGTGAGTACGGGAACCACTTCCCCTGCCCGATTCAGTACCGCCGCGCCGGCCAGCAGGATCGCTCCGGAAACGGCGACGGTCCAAAGGCTCACGGCTGCGCCTACGCGGATGCCGAGGGCCGTCAGCACGATGTCCTGTCCGATGGCGACGCCGAAATAGACTGCATAACCGGTCGCATAAACCATTCGGTTTCGTGACAATCGCAATCGATAATGAAAGAGGAACAACTGAATCAGCGCGAGAAAAAGAAGGAGTCCGAGGACGGTCGAGCGCTCGACCACGGCGTAAATTCGAATGATAGGGAATGGTCCGTTGGTGTTTCTCAAGTCGGGAATAGCGTAGATTGCGGATATGAGCACGGCCAGCGCCATGCTGTATTTGACGGCTTTTCGCCCCGCGCTCGAGATCCCCGGATAGTCTTCAAGAATCAAGCCATACAATTCCAGCACAACAAGATACGCCAATATCCAGATAGCCGGGGCTGAAAACAGGTAAGTCATCAGGTAAGCATTGGTCTGGAGGCGGAACGGAAGGAGCGCGAGATCCTGGATCATCTCGGCGGCGAGGTAGATCGTCAAATATAGATAGGAACCGGTTAATTTCTCCGCGCTCAGCCGCCACAGCAATATGCCGTGGCAGCCAGCGTGGAAAATCAGGACAACGCGAACCCAGAAAGCTAGCTCCATAGCCGGAAACGACTAAGAGAAGTCTATCATTCTCCGGCTTAAAAGCTGACAGCAGCTATCTTAGGGGCACATTGGGCAAGGGAACGGGGGAAATGCCGAAGCCATGTTGGCGACCACGGCGAACTGCAGAGCAACCAGCAGGATAAACATCACTTTGCGAACCATTGGGTTATCTCCGTTATGGGATATAGCCGGTACATGTAGTACCGGCTTAACGTAAGTATATTAACCAATGACAGCAAAGGTAATCAGATAAATCTTATATAGCGGTGAATATCAGCTCAGATTCTCGCCCGGAGTTTCAGAGGCTGCGAACCGGGAAGGAAATAATATCGTCGATTTGCATGGTTTCCTTGACGACAAAGGGTTCTCCGTACTTTACTCCGATGAGATTTCCGTAAAATCGCGCAATCGCCGCCAGCCGCTCCCGGATTTCAAGGGCGCGGGGAAAAAGGGCCTCGCCGTCCTGCTCGTCCAGGTACTGGGAACGATACGCCATCAGCGATTCCATTCGCCGGTCGAAATGCGGCGTCACATCCACCACAAATGAGGGTGTGACATTTGCGTAAAGCGATGAATACACGATCTTATTGGGCCTGTGAGGGGGTGTGGACGGGTCCAGCTTCCGCAGGCCGGCGAGGAAGCAGGCCTCATATCCGATTTCCGATGCGCGATAGTGGTCCGGATGGCGGCCTTCCCAATAGGGCAAAATGACGGTGCGTGGTCGCAGTTCGCGCAAACGCTGCGCCAGAGTCGTGCGCGCGGCCAGGGAATTTTCGAGGCGTGCATCGGGGAAATGAAGATTTTCCCGGTGTGAAACCTTGAGTATTCCGGCCGCCGCCGCGGATTCGGCGACGCGGATTTCCGGCGATCCGCGGGTTCCCATATCCCCGGCGGTGAGGTCGATTATGCCGGTGGTGTAACCGGCTCCGGCCATGCGCAACAGCGTTCCCCCGCAGGTCTGCTCCACATCGTCGGGATGCGCCGCGATCGCGATAATATCAATCATTTTAATGGCTTATAGTTACCAATAAACGCTACGGCGGGGCTGATAGCGAGTGCGGACGCCCATGAACTGGACCAGTATCATTCCTGTAATAAATCCGCCGATATGCGCCGCATAGGCAACGCCGCCATTCACCACCTGAGTCTGCGCGATTGTTCCGTATTCGCTGAAGAGCTGGGTGGCGAACCAGTAGATCAGAATCAGAAAAGCCGGAATATCCGCCGTGGTGAAGAAAAAAAGCAGGAAAAAAAGCGTATGAATTCGCGCCCGCGGGAACTTGATCAGATAAGCGCCCATCACGCCCGCGATGGCGCCGCTCGCGCCTACTGTAGGCAGAGTTGTGTCCGCATTCAGGGCTACATGCGCGATTCCGGCAGCCACACCGCAGACGAGGTAAAACATCAGGAACTTCGTATGGCCCATGGCGTCTTCGAGGCTCTTGCCGAATGCCCACAAAAAGAGCATATTGCCGATGATGTGCATCCATCCGGCGTGCACAAACATGGAAGTCAGAAGGGTAGCGGGCCGCAGATGTGCCGGCACCACTCCGTAGACGGTGATGAAATAATTGCGCGAATACTCGTCCAGAGAAAGCTCGTAAAAGAAGACCATCGTGCAGGCGACGATCAGCAGAGTGGTGACGACAGGGGGGCTATAGGTGGGCCGGTCGTCGCGCAGCGGGAACATTCAGCGTGGGCCGACCCGGTTCAGAATTCCCGACAGCTCCCGGCGTGGAGCGCCGGACTGGATGAGGCGGTGCGCTTCTTCGATTGTTGCGATCCCGCCCCGAGCGCCGAAAGCGCTGCAGTTGAGCGCGGCCATGGCGTTGGAAAATTCGAGCGCATCGGCCATGGGCATCCGCTGCAAGACAGCATAACAAAATGCGCCATGGAACACGTCGCCGGCGCCGGTGGTATCGACACAGTTCACGACAAACCCGGGAGAATAGATGAACCGGCTGTCCAGTTCGCTCCAGGCA
>CAWBIS010000049.1:0-4605 GCA_963788485.1 Terriglobia bacterium | reverse complement strand
ATTATTGTTAACCCTGCTTCGACAACGTATTGCTGTAAGTAGCCGAGCATCTGGGGTCCAAGGTAACCGAAAACGCCGCTGCCCAAGCCGACGATACCCATTCCCGTGCCGATCTCAGTCCGGGTCAGGACGGAGCCGCAGATCGCATAAATCTGATTGGTGGCAGCGTGGCCGAGCGAGACCACCAGCACGATGCCGATTCGGAAGATCATGAGGTCATGCGAGAGGACGGCGAAACTGGCGGGAATCAGCAAGGCTGCCAGAACGACCATAATGTTCCAGCGGGAATAGCGGTCGCAGAGCCACCCGACTGCCAGGTTGAGGACGATTGCGAACAGGTAACTGGAACTGATGATGGCGGCAGACGCTCGCGCGTTCAGACCGAAGACACTTTCCACGGCGTAGGGCACGAAGAAGGTGGCGCTGAATCCGCCCATGTTCACAAGGCCGAGAAGGATGAGCCCCCACATGACGGGATTACGGAGAGCGCTCAGGGATTGAGGCGTGAAGGCGTGCCCGTGTGGACCTTTGACAGTTGCGGGTCCGGTTGCCGCGGGATGATACAGCGCTGCAAACAGCGCTCCGCCGAGCAGGGCGATGATGGCGAACCCGAAGATTCCGCCTCTCCAGCCAACCCATTCCGCCAGACGGGTTCCGAAAGGAGCACCGATTACGGAGGCGAGCGCGGCCATTGCGCCAAGGAAGCCCATCGTTCTGCTGCGGTATTTCTCTGGCGTACCAACCGCTATGGCGGTGAAAACGCAGATGAAGGCAAACCGGTAACCGATGAGCCAGACCGTCCGGCTGGCCAGCGCGATTGCGTAACCGTGCGAAAGACCGAGACTGGCAAGGCCGAGCGAGGTGACGGCGAGTCCCGTCAAAAGCATGCGCTTCTCGCCGTAGCGAGCGGCCAGAATTCCCGCGGGCAGGCTGATGAAGATGGCAATGATGCCATACATTCCGGTGAAGAGACCCATCTGCGAATACGAGGCCGCAAGCTCTTTCCGGATGGCCGGCAGAAGCGGCGAGAAGCCGAGGCTCGACATCTGGATCGCCATCATCGCGAGGATCACGGCTGTGACTGAAATTACCCAGTGCTGTGTTCGCCTCACGAGAGTGACTCCAGAAATGTTGATACTTTGCGGCGCATACCGGCGGCGTCCCAGCTGCGTGCATCCACCATATCGGCGAAGACCGGCAGCACGGGAATGCCTGCGTGTTCGAGTGCGAGTTCGATGAAGCGGTTTCCGGTCGCTGAGGGCCGGGTACCCAGCGGTGTCAGGACCAGAGCGGCATCAATGCGATGGCGTTTTGCCTGGTCCACGATCCATTCGTTCGCCCAGGGTGGGTTGTGCAACTGCTCATTCATGCTGACTGTGCGGCTGGCGAGCGCCCTCAGAGGGTCGTCAAGACCATATCGAATGTAGCCATCGGGCCCGAAGGCGAGATACATGGACCAGACAAAGACCGCGCCATAGTCGGCTTCGAAAGCGGTATAGAAATCCATGTCGTGCCAGAGCCCCGCCCCTACCCACATCAGGCGGAGGCGCTCCCCGGGGCATGCGGCGATGCCGTTCTCCACACGCGCCTTTACTTCATCGCGAAACCTTCGCGCATGCGAGATGGCCCATTCCGAACCGCGAAGCCATTGGGTGGCCATCACGTTGCTGACCTGTTCCTGCATTCGAACCGGTGTTCGCGGAGCGGTGCAAATCAGATCGCGAACCTCTTCGAAATATTCTTCCTGACGGTTCACGCCTTCCATGAGAGTGCGCAGAGTTTCGAGATCGAATTTCTTCGAGGCTATGCGCTCCAGGCTTTCGATCAGGCGATTAAACTGGGCCACCATGAAGTCGAGGCGATGACCTTCGAACAATTCACGCCAGCGGTAGCGGCTGAGTTCCCACCAGCGAGGAGGCAACACGGTTGCTGCGGGGGCGTCGAGGGCGATGAATTCGGTGCCGAAGGCTTCGGACCAGATCTGAAAGACCCGCTGGATGCAGTCGCATGTCAGGCGAGCGCCCATCAGCGCGGGCCGTGGAAGGCCGCCCCATGGCGGAGGCGCTGCATCGGCGCAGAGCGTGGAGGCCAGCCCCAGGCTGCAGTAGCGGCAAAGGCCCTCATGAAAACCGCGGTCGTTCATGCATTCCAGATAAACCGGGGAGAGTCGCTTGGCCGAGATGATTGCGGCCCACCACTGATTGCTGACCGTCGGCACATCCAGAACCTGAAACAGCTCAAGCGGCATGTCGGCCTGAACGATGGCATACGGCTTCTGGTTTTCAAAGACATCGCGCCGCAACGCGGCAAACCACGCTTTCTGGTATTCAGCCGCTGCGACAGTGGACTCCAGTTGTTTCTCGGCCATTATGCGTCCAACTTCCGAACGAAGTCCCGAATGCGCCCCAGGCACCCGGGGCTCAGTTTCGGAGACGCATCCTCGCGCACCAGGAGATGCGGTGTGCCGCGCTGCTCGAGAGTTTGCCGAAGACGCGGATAATCCCAACCGAGAATATCGTCTTCCGGGGGCAGATAAAAAATCACAGCGTCGACCGTTGTCGATGCCGATAAAAACCAGGCGTCGGATGGCTCACGCGGGCTCGGCGCTTGTCGGTAGTAAGTTTGAAAGATCTCCTGTATCAGGTTGCCCTGTTCAGAGATTTCTTTCGTGATGGTTCGCGAGCCCCACCAGTCGTCTTCCGCGACGACGACCGCGCCGTACGATTCGATCACACGGTGCAGTCCAGCGTGGTGAAGCGGAGAGCCTTTGATCAGGATGCGCGGGCCGCGGATGGGCTCGGCAACTGAGAGTTCGGCCGCCGCTTCCAGGGCAAGAACGGCGTATTCCGCGCGGTCCATAAAATACATCGCGCCAAGCAGGGACAGCGCTGCTGTTCCGCTCAATCGCGGCGGGCGTTCCTCGCGAAGTGCCAGTAATGCGCGAAGTGCCCGACGCGCCTGGTTTGACTCTTGCGCGGCGCACGTCAGATCGTCTGCATGGAGGTAATTCCTGAGGTCCTCGGTCCGCTCCAGCCCGTATTGTGCGGCCTCGGCTGAACGGGTGTGCAGAAGGTTATAGAGATATACGTCCGCCATTCCGGTCGAGAGCGCCTGCCGCGCAACCTCGCGCAGATAGAGGAAGAGTTTGTGCTCCTGCTCGGATGTGCGCGGAATCACAACCAGCTTCAGGAAGGGCCACGCGCCGGAGGCGATGCCGTCGAAGATGCCGCGAACGCGTGCGCTGAAGATACCGTCTTCCATCAACCGATCCGCGAGAGGGAGAGGCCCGGGCGGCGGATTCAGAAGCAGAGGGAAATAGCCGCCGGCGCGCACCAGTTCCCACGGCACGGTGTTCGATGTCATGCCTGCAACGGGAATTCCGGCGGCGGCTTTTGCAATGGCCTGTGCGAAAGGATTCTCGTAATGCCAGGTCAACTGCCTAATGGCGGAACGCTCTTTCGCGGGCACGGGTCAGATGACTCCCTCGGACTTCAAACGCTCCAGATGTTCCTTTGAATAGCCAAGCAGCCCGCTGTAGATGGCTTCGTTATGTTCTCCCAGCCCCGGAGCGGGCTGATCAAAACCGGCCGTCGCCGCGGAGAACGTGATGGGTATGCGGGCGGTCGGAGAGGCATGCGAGCGGCACATCGGTGCCCATTGAGCCAACCGGCTCCGCTGCTGTGGCGCCCATCGGCCCCATGAGGATTCTCAAGTCCTCTTCGCTGTAGCCATAGGCGCGCTGGCGGCGGAGCAGCGTCTCGGGATTGGAGGCGATCACCCGCGCCGGCTCCGGCAACTGCTCAATCGTGACCTGCTGCTCCTTGAGCCACTGCCCGTAGGGTTGGCGGCCGGCCAGCTGCTTCTTGATCTCGTTGTCGGAGATGACTCACCACGCCGAAGGATCATACCTTCGAGTTGCACGTGCCCGTCGGAACCGCCGCCAAGTTCGAGACCGCGGTCACATCCATTCCGGTCGATAAGCGCGTCTGGTGGCGTTATCACAAGGTGCAGGCCGGCGAAACTCGCCGCTTCGATCGCGCGCACCTATCACACCTTGCCGCGCTCCATCGCCGAGGCCAACGATCTCGACGGCAACGAACTCGCTCCCGAAAACCGCCTCATCATTCCCATCGCGCCCGGCAAGCAGGCGGATTCGACCACCTACTCCCGCGCCATCACCCACTACAAGATTCGCCGCGGCGATACGGTCGAGTCAGTGGCCGCGAATTTCGGCATCTCGGCGAAAGCAATTCGCACCTGGAATCGCCTCAAGGGAAACAGCCTCGCCGGCAGAAAGACTCTGCTTGTGCGCCTGCCAGTTTCGCCTAGCGCACGCCGACCGAAGCAGGTCGCATCGTCAACCAGAAATACCTCGCGTGGAAAGAAGTTGCGGCACGGCAAGACCACCGCGCAGGAATCGACTGCGTCAGAGACGCCCACTGTGTCAGATAAAAGGCCGGCGCGCCCCGCCGCCTCAGACGCACCCACGCGGCTGCCTCAACCGCGCGCGTCTCGACCGGCCACGTCCAGACCCAAACCGCCGCGGCCGCAACCGTCCATCACCGGGTAAAGGCGGGCCAGCGCTCTACTCCATCGCCACGTCCT
>CAWBIS010000048.1:0-9247 GCA_963788485.1 Terriglobia bacterium | reverse complement strand
GCTCTCTTCTTCGAGCTGCCCGGCGTCGACTGCGTCCTCGCGTCTCGCTCTTAGACCAAATCGTGTCCGCGCGGCCTCGCGCGAGTTCCACCACGGGCTGCTAAACGTCATGGTTGATCCTTTTTTGCTTTTCCTTCACGAAGGCACTAGAAACTATATCGAACACACGAGGTCGCCGCACGCCATATTCGAACCGGCTGACTGGTATTGGCCGTTGCCCCCGATACAACTGTTCACTAATGGACGACCGGGGGCACGAGGTCGTCAGGTGCAATATTCTGAAATCGGCGAAATGCATGGTCTGATTCGTCACGCCGCGCGAGGCGCGAAATGGGCAGGAAACAGACGCTATTGGTTGATTGCATGTAGAATATGTTCGCCGGATGAACGTTTTTGAAGGTTGGGATCGCTTTGTTCTGAATTCCTTTGGAAAGGTTATCCTGTTCTGAAGCAGGTACAGCAGTTGGTAGAGTAACCAGCGGACAGGGTCGATCCGGATCAGTATGGCACTTCCCGCGAGAGACAAAAAATTAAGCCGGCGGGCGTTCGGCGCGACATTGGCAATCGCACCGTTTGCCGCGCGCGCGCAGCAGACGGCTGCGCTGCGGGCGCGGGTCAAGATCGACACCGAACGCGTCATTGGCGACATCGATCCGAAGATCTATGGAAACTTCATCGAGCATCTCGGCCGTTGTATCGAGGGCGGAGTGTTTGATGAGAAGTCGCCGCTGGCCGACGCCAACGGATTCCGCAAGGATGTTCTGGCGGCCGTGCGGGATCTGAATGTTTCGGTGCTGCGCTGGCCGGGCGGTAACTTTTCTTCCAACTATCACTGGATGGATGGCATCGGCACGCGTGACAACCGTCCGCCGCGCCTTGAAATGGCCTGGGGGACCGTCGAGAGCAATCGTTTCGGCACGCATGAATTCATGAAGTACGCCGAATTGGCGGGCGCGGAACCATACTTCTGCACAAACCTCGGCACGGGCACGTGGACGGAAGCCCAGCAATGGGTGGAATACTGCAACTCACCGGAAGACACCGCCATGACGCGGCTGCGCAAGCAGAATGGCCGGCAGGAACCGTGGAAGGTCAAGTATTGGGGACTCGGTAACGAGATAGACGGACCCTGGCAAATGGGCCATCGCACCGCGGACGATTACGGCAAGTTCGCCCTCGAAGCCGCCAAGCTGATGAAGCTCACCGACCCTTCCATTCAGTTGATCGCCGCCGGGTCGTCGAACTTCAACAATGGCATCGACTGGATCGGCTGGAACCGAACCATACTCGAATATCTCAAGCCGCAGGTCGATTACCTTTCACTGCATTTGTATGTAGGTAATCCCGCCGGCGATTTTGGCGATTTTCTCGCCAGTTCGATGACGCTCGATCAGCGAATCAAGACCGCCGAAGGAACGATCGACGCCGCACTTGCCACGCTCACCCCGCGTCGCAGGATCTACATCGCGTGGGACGAGTGGAACGTCTGGTATCGCGCCCGCGGGGACAATCAGCGCGGCCGTCACATTCTGGAAGAGCGCTACAACCTGGAGGATGCGCTGGTGGTCGCGACATTCCTCAACTCATTCCTCAATCATGCGCACATTCTCAAGATGGCCAACATGGCGCAGCTGGTCAACGTGATTGCGCCGATTGTCACCAATGAAAAAGGCAGTTTCCTGCAGACTATTTACTATCCGCTGCAGCTGTTCGCCGCTAATTCCAGGGGTAAGGCGCTTGAGCTCTTTGTGGATTCTCCCAAATATCCGAATCGCCGGTTCGATCAGGTTGCGTATCTCGATACTTCGGCAGCGTGGGATAACGGCACGCTCGTGCTGAACCTGGTGAATCGCCATCAGAGGGAATCTCTCGCGGTCGATGTAAGTCTCGAAGACAAGCAATTCGCCGGCCCGGTCGAGGTCTCGGAAGTAAACGGACCCGACATCAAATCGCAGAACGATTTCGGCGTCACTACGGTTCGGAGCGTGAAGCGCAATGCGAAGGCGGAAGGGTTCCAATTCACCTGCAGCCTGCCGCCGCATTCTTACACGATGCTGAAAACGAAGCTGGTATAGGACCTCTTTTCGCGAGTATCCAGACACCTGTCCGCCGGGCTATGATGTGGACTGTTCTTATCTATATGAAGCGTTCTGAATGCATGTTGGTCCTGGCGTGAATTCGCGCCGCGCCCAGACGCTGGTCGCCGTCCGCGAAATGGTTCTGCGCGGTGAATTCACTGCCGGAAGAGCCATCGAGCAGGTGGAGCTTTCGAAAGCGCTTGGCGCATCGCGGCCGATCGTTCGGGCGACTCTGGAGAAACTGCACCAGGAAGGCCTGCTCGAAGAATTGTCCACGGGTGTTTATGCGCCTCGTGTTTTCAGTGCCCAGGACATCGCGGATGCCATCGACGCGCGTGGCGCGCTGGAGGGGCTTGCTGCCGGACTGGCCGCCCGGCGCGGCGTCGATGCCGCCCAACTGGACCGGGTTCGCCGGATCAGTGCGGCATTGGTGGAAGCGACTGCATCGTTCAGCCCAACGGAATCTCCCACTACCGATCAGATGGCGAGCTTCGGGGAATTGAACCTCGCGTTTCACAAAGCCCTGGCGGAATTGGCGGGCAGTCCGATACTGCAGCTTTCGCTCGAACGCGTTCAGTCGATTGCTTTCGCCTCTCCTGCCGCCGTGGTGACGCCGGCGGAACCGGGAGGTCTTGTGCAGGCAATCCGGCAGCATGAAGCCATTCTCGACGCGATTCAGGCGGGCGATGCAGCACTTGCGGAAACACTCGTGCGCGAACATGCGCGGCTTGCGCTGCGGGGAGTAAAGAGCGCCGTCGACACTGCCGCCCGTGGAGCGAAAATAAGGGCTTCGGCAAGCAAGGCCTCCACGGTAAAAACCACGCCTTCTCAGATACAGCAAGGCCAACCGGCAGGCCCTACATCTCAGCTGGTACTGGAAGCGGCAGCGGCGCTGTTCTGCGAAAAAGGATTCAGCGCAACCACTACGCGCGAGATCGCAGCACGGCTGAATATTCATCAGGCATCGCTTTACTACCACATGTCCGGAAAAGAGGAACTGCTTTACCGGCTTAGCAAACTTACCCTCGAAGGTGTGGAGCGGCAGGTTGGTGACGCACTCCACGGAGTTCGAATCCCGCGCGATCGCCTGACCGCATTGATGCGCGGGCATCTCCAGGGATTGTTCGAAAACGCGAATCGAGCGCTGGCCTCCATCAGCGAATTCCGATCGCTCTCTCCCGCTCATCGGCGGGAGTTAATCGAGTTGCAGGGGGCTTACTCCGGTCTGCTGAACCGAGAACTGGCGGCCGCCGTGAAGGCGGGCATCCTGCGCAAAGATATTCCCGTTGCCATCCTTCGACTGGCGCTGCTTAATTTTCTCAACTGGACACCTCGCTGGTATCAGCTCTCGGGACGGCTGCCGCTGGCCGATCTCGCTGGAATCTATGACCGGGTGTTTTTCGAGGGCATTGTCGCCGCAGGTCACGGGCGGCCGCCTTTGCCACTGGCGCAAAACCTGCGGCGGAGACGTCCCGGGTCGGGGCACAGCGGCACGCTGGGAAAATTCGTCCGCACCGCAGCGGAACTCTTTTCAAAGCAGGGCTACGGCTCCACCAGCACCCGTTCGCTTTCCGAATTGATCGGGATGGAGAAGGCCACGCTCTATTACCATGTCAAGAGCAAGGAAGACCTCCTTTACCTCATCACCAAGTCCTCGGTCGAAACGCTGCATGAAGAGGTGACAAAGGCGGTGGAAGGAATCACTTGCCCGCTCGAGCATCTCGCGGCGCTTATTCGAGCGCATTGCATGAGCCTGCTCCGCGATCAGACTCAGCACGCGACGGCGCTGGCCGAGGTGAGAGCCTTGTCACCGGAGCGCCTTGCAGAAATTGTCGGCGTGCGCAGGATCTACCAAACGGAAATTCGCCGGGTGATCGAGGCGGGGCAGAAGAACGGATCCATCCGCGCGGATGTGGAATCACGTTATCTCGCTTCCATGCTTCGGGGACTGCTTGACCGGACGGTCGAGTGGTACCAGAAGGGTGGCACACTCTCCTCCGCCGAGTTGGCGGACTGCTTCTGCGATATCTATCTGTTCGGAGCGCAAAAGGCCGCCGCGATGCGCTCCCACGGTTAAGCAAGCCGCGGCTGGCGCGTTACTGAACGCCGATCGGAGTGTCCTGTTTGCGCATGTGCGTGGAGTCGCGTTCGTTTTCAAGGCAGTAATAGTCGATGAGCTCGCTGTCGAGAATCAGAGGCTGATTGATTTTCACGGTCCACGGCGCCGTGTAGGCTTTCGGGTCGTTGATCGTGATTTCGACTTCGAGCGTGCCGTAATTGGGCCGCCGGATCTTTTCGGTCACCTTGCCCTGCTCGGTCAGCGGGTTGCCGGCGGCATCGAGCCAAAGATCGTCACGAAAGCCTGTGGTTTCGATCACCATGGTGTCACCTTCCCAGTGACCGATCGAGTACCCGTTCCAGGTCGGATTCGGATCCGCTGGCAGTTTACGGCCGTCGGTGAAGATCTGCCGGTACTGCATATTGCGTTCGGTCAGGATGATCATGCGGTCGGGCACCATGAAAATGCGTTTATAGTAGTCGTCGGTCCAGATGCGCGGCGCGTCGCGAGGCATGCAATGAACATTCGGATCGGAACCCTGCTCCAGACTGCGCTTCTTCACCAGTTGGGCGGCCCAGGGCTGGTAAGGCAGCGGGCCTTTCAGCGAAGAAGCTATATTGATGAACTCGCGGGAAATTTGCGTATCGCCACACTGGGCTCCGCACGGCGGTCCGATATTAATCCATCCCCACATGCCGGAGAGGTCAGGCTTTCCATCGGCCGTGCGCGGGGCAGGAGCCGCGAGATTGGGAGTTCCATCAGCTTTCTTCGGCACGTCCTTTGTCGGATACCCGAGCCATTGCGCTCGTAAGGCGGGAGCAATGCCCGGAGACAACAGGAGCGTCACAGAAAGAATGATTCGGGTGGCTTGCGCCACCCTTGTTCGCAGCAGGCTGATTTGCACGGTAAGGATCAACTCCGAAAAAGGGATAGGGGTCGCGGGACTCGCTGTGTGTCTGCGATCCAAGGTACAGTTTATCGTGGCGGGTCGTTTTCAGTCAATGCGATTAATACCGGTTGACTGGTATAAACTACAAAACGGCACGCGCACAGAACGGAGTGACGAGATGAAATTCCTGATGTATTTCGCATTGTTTTTTCTGGCGATTGGCAGAGCAGGTCAAGGCCAGACTCCTCCTCAGTCCATCGACAGGTACGTGAGTGTGGCAAAAGCGGCTGCGGGGACTGAGTGGGCAGGAACTTTTCTCCGGTTGTGTATTCCTCCTCCACCGGCAGCGACCGCTGCGCCTGCCGGGACCCGGCCGATCCCGGCACGGGAGACCTGGTATGCCGAACCGGCGCGGGTTGCGGATAACTTCTATTTCATCGGCACCAAAATTCACAGTTCCTGGGCGCTGGTCGGAAGCCAGGGCATTATCGTCATCGAATGCTTTGTTCGATTACGCAGCCAAAGACGAAATCCTGGGAGGCATGAAGAAGCTCGGACTGGATTCGAACAAGGTCAAGTACGTGATTCTTTCGCACGCCCACGCAGACCATGACGGCGGCGCCAGAATGCTGCAGGATACTATTCCGGGCGTGCATCTCGTTTACGGTGCAGAAGACTGGGACGCCATCGACAAAGCGCAAACCCATATGGGAGGCAAACCCAGACGCGACGTCACCGGAGATGACGGGATGACAATTTCGGTTGGCGATGCTTCGGTTCGGATTGTGACTATGCCGGGTCACACGCCGGGAACTCTCTCCTATTTGTTCGAGGTGCGCGACCACGGCAAACCCCTGCGCATCGCCTATGCAGGGGGAACAGCAATTCCGTTCAATGGCAGTGCGGAATACTATGACCGCTACATCGCATCTGCGAAGAAGATGGCGAAGGCGGCCGCGGATTACGGCGCCACGGCTGTGCTCTCCAATCACACCGAATTCGACGGTGCCTACTTTAAAGCTCACGCGGCAGACGATCGCAAAGATGGGGAGGCGAATCCGTTTGATGTCGGCGCAGACGGCGTCGCGCGCTATTTCGCCGTAGTGGATGCCTGTTCGACGGCCGCCAAACTCCGGGCCACAGCTAAATAGAGGAGAGAAGGATGACTTTTGTAAAGATTGCTCCCGCTGTCTTTGTTGCCGCGTGCATAGCCTTAATTGCTGTCCCGCAAAGCAGAGGACAAAAAGGGGAAGCGCCCGGGAAGGGCTCGTGGGAAAAGATCAAAGTCCACGGCAAATCGCTTGAAGGGAATCTGGAGGGTGATTCGCCGGATCGCGATGTGTTCGTCTACCTCCCGCCGAACTATGCCACAAGCCCGAATCGGCACTACCCCGTTGTTTACTTCCTTCACGGTTATGCCGCACACGCGGAAACCTATTGGAAGTCCTTGTCCGTTCCAGCCGCCGCTGACGCCGCGATCGCGGATGGCTCCGCGCGGGAAATGATTCTTGTGCTTCCCGACGCGTTTACCGTCTACGACGGCAGCATGTTCTCCAGTTCGCCAACCACAGGCGACTGGGAGACTTTCATCGCTAAAGACCTGACCACATACATCGACGGTCACTACCGGACGATCGCCGATCGCAGTGGGCGCGGGCTGGCGGGCCATTCCATGGGCGGATACGGAACGGTGCGGATCGGCATGAAGCATCCGGAAGCGTTCTCGGCGCTGTATGCGATGAGTTCCTGCTGTCTGATGAACGATCCGCAACGGCTGGTTCCAGGGGCGTCGGCGAACCAGCCGCCCACTGGGGCTTTGGCCCACGCGCTGGCCGCGCAGGCCGCGGCCTGGGCGCCCGACACGAAGAATCCGACGAGCTATTACGATCTTCCAACCAAAGACGGAGTGCTCCAGCCGCTCATTTCCGCCAAATGGACGGCGAACTCGCCGCTTCTGATGGTCGATCAGTTTGTGCCGGGCCTGAAGATGTATCGCGCGATCGCTATCGATGTGGGAACAAGAGATCCTTTCCTCACGACGAACACGCAACTCGATCAGGCTCTCACGCGGCTGGGAGTCACTCATACTTTCGAGAGTTATGACGGCGATCACGGGAGCCGCATTACCGCCCGCTTCAAGGCGAAGGTGCTGCCGTTCTTTTCCGCGAATCTGACAGGCGGTTCCGCGAAATGAAAAAGGCATTCACGGGTTTTTGGTTCTTGCCGCTATTCGCCGCGGCTCTTTACGCGCAGACGGATGCGGACCGCTGCACGGCTTTGAGGCATCTGTCTATGCCGGACGCGGAGATTACTTCCGCGGCGCTTACGCCGGCTGGGCCGGTGGGTCGCGGCGGCCCCATGCCCGAGCACTGCCTGGTTCGAGGCGTAATCGACAAACGCATCGGCTTTGGCGGAAAGCCCTTCGCGATCGGATTTGAAATGCGACTGCCTGTGAAATGGGAACGGCGCTTCCTTTTTCAAGGGGGCGGCGGCATGGATGGCACCGTGCGGCCCGCATTAGGGAACGCTTCGGGGACGAATACAAATCCGGCGCTGGCGCGCGGCTTTGCTGTGGTCTCGACGGATGCCGGACACACCGGCGCGCCACCGATGCCGGAAGCGGATGCATCATTCGCGCGCGATCAGCAGGCGCGTATCGATAATGCTTATCGCTCCATCGAACGCGTTACGCAGGTGTCGAAACAAATCGCGATGCAGTATTACGGAGAACCGTGGCGCCGTTCTTATTTTGACGGATGTTCGAATGGCGGGCGTCAGGCTTTGATGGCGGCGCAGCGTTTTCCACGCGATTTTGATGGGATTGTGTCGGGAGCTCCCGCGTTCCGTGTAACCCATGCCGGGATAGGCTCGGCCTGGGAGACGCAGATATTTCTGAGGATCGCGCCGAAAGACGCTTCGGGCCGGCCGATCCTTAGCAAGGCCTTTTCCGAAGCCGATCTCAAACTGGTGGCCGAAGGCGTCCTGAAACAGTGCGATGCGCTTGATGGTCTGGCAGATCGCCTGGTGATGAATACCCGCGCCTGCCATTTTGAACCGAAAACGTTGCAGTGCGCCGGTGCCAAAGAAGCAGGCTGCCTGAGCCACGACCAGGTAACCGCATTGGACAAGGTGATGGGCGGCCCGAAGAATTCGCGCGGTGAAGCGATCTATTCGGATTGGCCGTGGGATCCCGGGATGGCTTCGCCTGGATGGCGTGCGCTGAAGCTGGGCACGTCTCCCACGCCGCGAGCGAACTCGATCGACGTGCTGCTGATGCTGAGCGGACTCAAGGGCTACTTCATGTATCCGTACGATGAGTCGTTCGACCCTCTGAAGTTTGACTTCGACAAAGACACCCCGCGGGTGGACGACACGGCTGCACTGCAGGATCCCACATCGACGGACGTCGAGACGTTTATCGATCACGGCGGCAAAATCCTGCTTTACCACGGCATGGCGGATCCGTTCTTCTCTCCGCTCGATACGCAGCGCTATTACGAGCGGCTCGCGAAGGACAACGGCGGGCTCGAAAAAGCGATGAGCTTCGCGCGTTTCTTCCCTGTGCCCGGCATGAACCACTGCGCAGGCGGACCGGCGCTCGACAATTTCGATGCGCTGGATGCGATCGTGCAGTGGGTGGAGAACGGCAAGGCTCCCGACAGCCTGACGGCCACCGGCGCGCAGTTCCCCAATATTTCGCGGCCACTGTGCGCGTGGCCGAAGCATGCGCAGTACAACGGAACGGGTCCGCAGAATGACGCGGCGAGTTTCACCTGCAGAGAGTAGTGGCGATCAGCGGGCGCTGCACTGCCAGGATTCGGCTGCTTCCGGTGGTCCTTTGATGTACCTGGGATACTCGGGATACGAGCACATCGGGAGACTGCGCTCGCCAGCGGTGACTTTGATCGATTTGCCCGGCGCTGTGCCTTTCTCCACCCACTCGGTGAGCAGTGCGAGACGGTCAAACTTGTTGGGGATCGGCCTGGCTTCGAGTTTCTTCCCGTCGCCATCGGTCGTGTAGTTCGTGCCGGTGAGACCGTGCCCTGTCTGCGGGAGCACGTAGAGGCGCGCAAAACCATCGACCGTGGATCGTCCCATTTTGTTCAGCATCGATTGATAGAAATCCAGCTGCGTACCTGGCGAAGCGAGCGTATCGTTGCTGCCGATGGCTACGATCATTTTGCCGCCACGGCGGACAAAAGCGGTGAAGTTGGGATTTGA
>CAWBIS010000047.1:0-45182 GCA_963788485.1 Terriglobia bacterium | reverse complement strand
GCACCGATTCGGCGATCATGCGGTCGACCACTTCAGGCGACTGCCGCAGCACTTCATCGCGGCGCTCGGAAAGGAGCCGGAACAAGGGCTCGCTCCGGATGACGCCGGCCTTGATGATTTCGTAGAGCCCGGCCCGGTATTCGCGATCGGGCAGCGAAACCAGCACCGCGGGATCGATGAGGACCGCCAGCGGCTGGTGGAAACTGCCGATCAGATTTTTCCCCGCGACCAGATTTACGCCGGTCTTGCCGCCGACAGTTGCATCGACCTGCGCCAGAAGCGTGGTGGGAATCTGAATCACCGGTATTCCGCGCATGAAAATGGCCGCGAGAAATCCGGCCATGTCGGTGACAATGCCACCGCCCACCGCGACCACCAGGCTCGACCGGTCGGCGCCGCGCTCGACCATTTGTTCGGCCATCTGCTCGATATGCGAAACGCGTTTATTGTCTTCGCCGCCGGCAAAATAGATGACATCGAACTCGCGGCCGCCGAGTGCATCCCGCACCTGATTGCCATATAACTTCCAGACGTCGCGGGTGGAAACCACGAATATGCGACCGACCCCGGCCGGGAGAAATCCCGCCAGCCGTCTGATCACGCCGCGCTCGACCACCGCCGTATAGGTGCGCTGCGGCGTGGTTACCTGAAAGTCGGACATCCACTCCCATAATATCCGCCAATAGCGAATTACGGCGAAAAACGGCTATTTGATTTGTAACAGACAGTGTCTTCAGTTACGGAACGACCGCGCTAACGTACTTATCTCCCTGGACTCACGATCGTGATGCATGACCTTGAGCAAACGCGCATAGCGCTCGAGGAGAACCCGCTCGGCGGGGCTATTCGAGCCCAGCCCGCGCATAATAGCGAAGGCGCGCGCGTAGTCCTCGGCCGCGGCGTTCAGGTCGTGCGCCCGTTCCTGCACGGTGGCGTGGTTGGCATAAGCGACTGCGGCCGGCATGGAGTTTTCGCCGAAGAGGCACTTCATGGTTTCGAGCGCCTGGTTTGCGTAATTCCGGGCTGAATCGGTCTCGCCTCTCTGCGCATAAAGCGCGGCCAGCATCTCTTTCGTCAGCGCCACCTGGGGATGCTGATCGCCAAGCTCCGTCTGGTAGATCTTCAGCGCCTCCAGCCACTGCTCTTCGGCCAGCGCGAGTTTGTTCTCATCCAGATAGAGTCGGGCGAGGTCGCCGCGCGCGGTGGCGACTTCCTGTGGCGGCGCGGCGGGATCGTCTTGCGTTATGGACAGAGACCGGCGGAGAAGAGGCTCGGCGCGCGCAAGTTCGCCCGCGCTGGTCCAGAGGGAGCCCAGCCCGCGCAAGGCAATCGCTTCGGAACGCCGGTCCTCGTGGCTGCGCGCTATTTCGAGGACTTCGTTCCATTTCTTCGCACCCGCATCCCAATCGCCCATGGCGCGGTCGATGTCGGCAAGTCCGGTGAGCGCATTCACTCGTTGCTGCCACGTGAGGCCCGCGCGTTGAAGCGAAGCGGAGAACAGATTCCGGGCTTCCTCGGGCCGGCCTTCCTCCCGCAGCAGATCCCCGAGGCTGTTCCGGATAGGATCCGCGGAATCGGGATTGCCTTTCGAGGATTCAAGCGCCTCGCGCAGGAAGGTTTCCGCGAGTTTGTAATTGCCCGCGTCGCGATAAACGTCTCCCAGGCTGGAGGCTGTTATCACGAGATAGCTGGCGGGCACGAGGTTTTCGTGCCACAGGGCGTAAGCGCGCTCCAGCCATTCTTTGGCCTCGTTGGTTCGTCCCAGTTGCCGGTACGCCTGCCCCAGATCGTTCGCCGAGACTCCGCGCTCGATCGCGGTACGCGCCGACAACCAGCTCTGCCGGAAATCTTCCGCGGCTTCCGCGTAGTTGCGCCGATCTTCGGCCGCGGAGCCTGCCTTGTGGATAGTTCCCCAATCGGGCGCAGGACCGTCCGCGAAGGCCCCAACTGCAAGAGACACGTAGATTATGAGCGCAAGAGAAATGCGCATCGGAATTCCTCCTCGGCCGGAGACACCTCCGGCTCGTTTGTTTTTTGATCCGGATCGATCCGGTTTAAACGCTACGTGGCTGGTACGGTTCCCCTGGCCGCGGGAACAACGGGGTGTGGATTACCGGCAAGGATTTCGCGCCTTGCAGGCCTTACACAATCCCATAATCGCATGGCCGGTTGAATCCGTCATGACAAAAGAATCTATCTGGCCTATAGCCGTGGAACGGCGAATTTTCGGCACCCGGTCGTGCACGCCGGTGATATGCTGAACGCCATGTCTTCGCGCGGTTTCCGCATGCTTTCCACCGTTCTCCCGGCAACGTTCGCCGCGCTTATGATGGCCGGCGCGGCGCGGCCGGCGCCCCCACCGCCGTCGTCGCTTCGGCTGTATGTGTTCGATTGCGGGGTGATCAAGGGCCTTGGCGTCAATATGTTCGGATTCAAGGAGGGCGAGGTGCCGCCGCGCGATTTCGCCGTTCCCTGCTATCTGGTTGTCCACCCGAAGGGGACGCTGATGTGGGATGTCGGCGTGATTCCCGACAGCGCATTTCCGGCAGGAGGGGGTCCGGTAACTCAGGGAATCTCGACCGCAACGCGAACGCTTAAATCGCAACTGGCGGAAATTGGCTATCGGCCCTCCGATATCACTTATCTCGCGTTATCGCACTATCACTCCGACCATACGGCGAACGCCAACGATTTCGCCGGCTCCACCTGGCTGGTGCCCCAGGCCGAGCGCGACGCGATGTTCGCGCCAAAAGCCGCGGGCATCATGCAGCAGGATTCTTATAGAGCCCTGAAGGACAGCAAGACCGTGATTCTGAAAAGCGACGATTACGACGTTTTCGGGGATGGCACGGTGATCATCAAATCCGCTCCGGGCCACACGCCGGGCCATCAGGTTCTCTTTCTTAAACTGGCGAAATTCGGTCCGCTGCTGGTGGCCGGCGACCTCTATCATTATCCGGAAGAAGGAACAATGAAGCGATTCCCTACGTTTGAATACAACAAGGAAGAATCGGCTGTGAGCCGGGCGAAGATCGAGGCATTTGTGAAGCAGACCGGCGCGCAGATGTGGATCGAACATGACGCGGCTACCTTCGCGAAGCTGAAAAAGTCTCCTGCCTGGTACGAATAGCCGGTGGCTGAAGGAGGCCACCACCCATGAAAAAGGCTCTATGGATCCCCCTGCTCGGCATCGTCGCCGGGCTGACGGGAAGCGCCGCTTTCGCACAGGATGTCGCGGGCGACTGGCAGGGAACCATC
The DNA here is from genome assembly GCA_963788485.1 of Terriglobia bacterium. Classification (GTDB taxonomy): domain Bacteria; phylum Acidobacteriota; class Terriglobia; order Bryobacterales; family Bryobacteraceae; genus BOG-234. Next base: position 41,924 of record CAWBIS010000047.1, on the reverse strand, counting down.
AATGCCGGCGGCGCGGAACTGCGCATCCAGCTGCATATCACGAAGACCGACAACGGCTACAAGGGCACGATGGACAGCGTGGATCAGGGCGCCAACGGCATCGCCGTGGATACCGTGAAAGTCGACGGATCGAATCTCAAATTCACTGTGGATCTGGTGCAAGGCGCCTATGACGGCAAGATCGGCGCGGACGGAGGCTCGATTACCGGCACCTGGACGCAGGGCCAGCCCCTGCCGCTCAACTTCACGCGCGGCACATTCAAGACGGTCGCGCGCAAACCGGGTAAGCCTTCGGATATCGACGGCACATGGACCGGATCGCTGGATACACCCGGCGGGAGTTTGCGAATTATTTTTCATATCGTCAACATGGAGGACGGGCTGTCCGCTACTTCGGAGAGCCCGGATCAGGGCCCGATGGTGATTCCGGTGAGTCTGGTGACGCGAAACGGGTCGTCGCTGAAGCTGGAATTAAAGGGGCTGGGTGCTTCGTATGAAGGCACGATTTCTCCCGATCTCAAGACCGTTACCGGTACTTTCTCGCAATTGGGCAACAGCCTTCCGCTGGTGTTGAAGCGTTAGCTGCGACGGCGATTCGGCAGCAGCCACGGGCACTGCGTTCTTTTTGCGGCGAATGAGGCGCTGATCGTCAATCATCGCGGCTCAGGACCTGCATTGTTAGAATCGCAATGGCGATGGACTGCGACTTTCTGGTCATTGGCGCCGGCGTCGCCGGTTTGCGTGCGGCAATCGAACTGGCGAAGTCCGGCACGGTTCTTGTCATCGCCAAAGACTCGTTGCGCGAGTCGTCGTCCGAATACGCTCAGGGCGGTATCGCCGTGGCCCTCAGCGACGACGACGAAGTGGCGCTGCACGAGCAGGACACCCTCTACGCCGGCGATGGGCTCTGCGATCAACACGCCGTGCATACTCTCGTCGAAGAAGGCCCGGCCGCCATTCAGGATTTGATCGAATGGGGCGCCGAATTCGATCGCGAGGGCCAGAAGCTCTCCTTCACCCGCGAAGGAGCGCACAGCCGCAACCGCATTCTGCACGCCCACGGCGATTCCACCGGGCGTGAAATCGCCCGCACGCTGTACCGGAAGGCTGCGTCGCTGCAGAATATCCGTTTTGAAAGCTACGCCGCGGTTACGGATCTGCTGATGGCGGATGGTCCCGCTCCCCGTGCGGCCGGCGCGGTGATTTTCGAAGAGAAAACCGGCACGCTGCGGGATATTCGCGCGCGCGCTGTGCTGCTGGCGACGGGCGGACTCGGCCGCGTGTTCAAAGAGACCACGAATCCCGACGTGGCAACCGGTGACGGCGTGGCGATGGCCTGGCGAGCCGGGGCCGAGATCGACAATATTGAATTCGTGCAGTTTCATCCGACGGCCCTGCACATTGAGGGCGCGCCGCGCTTTCTGCTCTCCGAGGCTCTGCGCGGCGAGGGAGCGATCCTGCGCAACAAGGATGGCGAGGCTTTCATGCCGCGCTATCACACGCTGGCCGACCTCGCGCCGCGCGATGTGGTTTCGCGCGCGATCGTGAGCGAAATGCGCCGCACCGGTTCGCCTCATGTCTGGCTCGATCTCACCAGCCGCGACGCCGAATTCATTCGCCATCGTTTCCCCCGTATTTACGAGACGTGCCTCGCCTATGGGCTCGATATCGCGCGCAACCCCGCGCCGGTTCACCCGGCCGCGCATTACGCGATGGGCGGCGTGATGTCGGATCTGGACGGCCGCGCCACGATTCCCGGTCTCTATGCCGCCGGCGAGGTCGCGTGCACAGGCGTGCATGGCGCGAACCGGCTGGCCAGTAATTCTCTTTTGGAAGCCGTGGTCTTCGGGCTGCGCGCGGGACGGGCGATGTCGGGGTATGCAGGCGACAGAATCGAAGGCCTTCCGGTTCGTCCGCAGATCGTTGTTCCCGCGGCCGGCGAACGCGAGATCCGCGAGCTCACGTGGGAATACTGCGGAATCGTTCGCGATCGCGTGGGTCTCGAAACCGCCATCCGGATCCTCGACGGCTTCGAATGGAAGCCGATTGCGTCGCCCACTCTGGCGGGAATCGAACTGCGCAACATTCATCAGGTCGCGGCTTTAATTGCAAGTTGCGCTTTATGGCGCGAGGAGAGCCGCGGGGCGCATTACCGCACCGACTTTCCCGAAAAGTCCGATGAATTTCTGAAGCCATCGCGCATTTCGGTGTCACGCGAATTGGAAGCGCCGGCTTGTTTATGACATTCGCCGCGATCGCTCCGCCGCCCGCCCGAAAATGAAACGGCTGGTGGCGACGCTGTTGCGGCGCGCGGGATATGTGGTGTTCAGGAGCCGCGGCCGCTATGCCCAGGACGGTCTGTTCACCCTGCATCGCCCCACGTTCCTGAGCGATGACCGATTCCAGCGGGCTTATGCGCGTGGTATCCAGGCGAGCAACGGCTTCGATCCGAAGATCGAATGGCGGACGCACGTGGCGCTTTGGGCCGCATCCATCGCCTTGCGCGCGAGCGGGGACTTCGTCGAATGCGGCGTGAATGCCGGGTTCGTCAGCTCCGCGATCATGCGGGATCTCGACTGGCGAAACGCCGGCCGCAAATTTTATCTTATCGACACATTCAGCGGGCCGGTGCTTTCTCAGTTTTCGGCGGTCGAGATCGAACGGGGGCGAATGGACGCGGCGAAGTCCGCGCTGGCGGCGGGGGCTTACGTGACCGATCCGGCGCGGGCGCGCGCCAATTTCGCGGAGTGGCCCGATGCGCTGGTAGTGCAGGGAAGCGTACCCGAAATCCTCGATACTCTGGACTTCGGCCGCATAGCCTTCCTGCACCTCGATATGAATTGTGCGCTACCCGAGAGCCACGCCCTCGAGTTTTTCTGGCCCTTGCTGGCGCCGGGCGGCGTGGTGCTGTTCGACGACTACACCTACCTTGGACATGAATCTCAAACCGAGGCGATTGACGCCGTGGCCGAATCACTCGGCATCCACATCCTGGCGCTGCCTACCGGGCAGGGGCTGGCGATGAAGTAGGCGCTGCGTACCGGATTGGCGCGCCTACTCTTCTTCATCCTCGTCGAGATCCTCGTCCTCTTCGTCGAGGTCTTCGTCGTCTAAATCGTCTTCGTCTTCGTCTTCGTCGAGATCTTCCTCGTCCAGATCCTCGTCGTCTTCGTCGAGAAGATCTGCGTCGTCTTCTTCTTCATCGTCCTCGTCTTCGTCCTCGTCGAGTTCCTCGTCCTCCGCATCGACGAGTTCATCGAAGCTCAAATCGTCGGGATTTCGCTTCGGTGGGCTCAGAGCCCAGTCCCGTGCGTGGGTGAAGTCTTCCAGATGCGCCATATCTCCTCTTGCGTCCTCTGCTTGGCCGAGTTTCATGCCCTTCGATTGCAGTTTACACGGTCCGATGGGCCGCGCAACCGGAAATAGCGAGGGGTCTTCTCCACCAGTGGGTTACACTGAAATTTCAATACAAATGAAGCAGCGAATTCGCTCCACGACGGTGCTCTGTGTGCGTCGTGATGGAAAAGTTGTCATGGCGGGGGATGGTCAGGTAACGCTGGGTTCGGAGGTTCTCAAATCCACGGCCCGCAAGCTGCGCCGGCTTTATAACGACAAAATCGTGGCTGGCTTCGCGGGATCGACCGCGGACGCCTTTTCCCTTTTTGCGCGCTTCGAAGGGAAGCTCGAACAGTTCAACGGCAACCTGCCGCGCGCGGTGGTGGAACTGGCGAAGGACTGGCGAACGGACAAAGTTCTCCGTCATCTGGAGGCGCTGCTGCTGGTGGCGGATGTGAAGAATACTTTCATCCTCAGCGGAAACGGCGACGTGATCGAGCCGGATGAAAACATCGCGGCCATCGGGTCGGGCGGCCCTTTCGCCCTCTCCGCTGCTACGGCCCTGATGCATCACACGAAGCTCTCGGCGCGGCAGATATCGGAAGAGGCCATGAAGATCGCCGGCAAAACCTGCATCTACACGAACGACAACGTGATTTACGAGGAACTGGCCTGAGATGGTGATTTATTTGCCCGCACAGTCCGTCGAAGAAAGGCCGGTTCTGGACGAGTTGACGCCGCGCGAGATCGTGCGCGAGCTGGATAAGTACGTGATCGGACAGCCCGACGCCAAGCGGGCCGTCGCCATCGCCCTGCGCAATCGGCTGCGGCGGCAGAAGCTTCCGCCCGAAATGGCCGACGACGTGATGCCGAAGAACATTCTGATGATCGGCCCCACGGGTGTCGGCAAGACCGAACTGGCGCGACGTCTGGCCAAGCTGGCGAATTCGCCCTTCATGAAGGTGGAGGCAAGCAAGTTCACCGAGGTCGGCTATGTGGGCCGCGACGTGGAGTCCATGATCCGCGATCTGGTGGACATCGCGATCGACATGATCCGCGAGGAGAAGCTGGAGGAGATCGGCGACCGGGCCGAGGCCAACGCCGAGAACCGGCTGCTGGATATTCTGGTTCCCCCCGCGCCGCAGGACGCCGAAGGCGACAACCTGAAAACGCGCGAGAAACTGCGGGAGCGCCTGCGCGAGGGCAAGCTGGACGAGCGCATGGTCGAGGTGGATGTGAGGGAACGCGCGCCCACGTTCGAGATTGCCAGTAACGTGAATCTCGAAGAAATGGGCATCAACATCAAAGACATGCTGCCCGCCATGTTTGGCTCGCGTGGATCCAAGAAGCGTAATATGCGTGTGGCCGACGCCATGGATTATCTGGTCCAGGAAGAAGAGCAGAAACTCATCGACATGGATCAGGTGACGCGCATCGCCATCGATCGCGTGGAATCGAGCGGAATCATCTTTCTCGATGAGATCGACAAAATCGCCGGTCGCGAGGGCGGGCATGGTCCGGACGTCAGCCGCGAAGGTGTGCAGCGCGACATTCTGCCGATCGTCGAAGGCACCACGGTCAACACGCGGCACGGGTTCGTGCGCACCGATCACATCCTGTTCATCGCCGCGGGCGCGTTCCATGTTTCGAAGCCGAGCGATCTGATTCCGGAACTCCAGGGCCGGTTTCCCATCCGGGTGGAATTGAAGTCGCTGACGGTGGAGGATTTTGTCCGCATCCTGAAAGAGCCCAAAAACGCCCTGGCGAAGCAGTATGAAGCGCTGATGGATACCGAAGGTATCAAGCTTACGATCACCCCCGATGCGCTGGAAGAAGTGGCTAGGTTTGCGGCGCAGGTGAACGAATCGTCCGAGAATATCGGGGCCCGGCGGCTGCACACAATCATGGAGAAGCTGCTCGAAGAAATCTCCTTCGAAGGGCCGGATCTGCGCAAGAAGAACGTCAAAGTAGATGCGGCGTACGTGCGCAAACAACTGGCCGACATCGTTAAAGATCAGGATCTGAGCCGGTATATTCTCTGATGCGGCTGGCAGTCGCAGCGGTCGCGATCTGCTTGTGCGGTTGCGGCTACATGGGCAATGTTCTGCCGCCGGCGTTGAACCGGCCCGTGCCCGTGCAGGATCTGGCGGCGGTGGAGCGTGGCTCGCAGATTATTATCCACTTCACCGTCCCGACCATAACGACGGACGGCCTTCCCCTCAAAAAGAGCCAGACGGATATTGAACTGCGCGCAGGGCTGCCGCCAACGGGCAATTTCACGCCGGATCAATGGCTGGCGAAATGGCTGCCCACAACCGATAGGATTCCCGTTGTTGTGGGCAACGACCCGCTCGCAACGGTCACGGTCCCGGCGGCGAAGTATTACGGCAAGACGGTCGACATCGCGGTGAACGTGCATGGCGCCGGCGGACATACGGCGGGTTGGTCGAGATTCGCGATCGTGGACGTAGTGCCGGCGCTTCCCACGCCGAGCGATCTGGTGTTATCGGACGTCCCGGATGCGGTGCATCTGGAATGGCGAGCGATGGCGCCGGAGTTTCGTATTTTCCGCAAGCTGGTGCCGGACGTGAACTGGATGCAGATCGGGACGTCGACGACGCCTTCCTATACCGATCGCACGATCGAGTATGGAACGACGTATCAGTATTTCGTCCAAGCGGTGGAGAAGACCGCCGACGGGTATGACGAGAGCGATCTGTCGGATGTGAGGACCATCAAGCCGGTGGATACGTTCCCACCCGCCGCGCCGGTTGGCGTTACCGCGGTGCCAGGTGCGCGCAGTATCGAACTGGTTTGGGAACGGAATACCGAAAAGGATTTCGGCAGTTACCGGGTTTACCGCGACGGGAAGCAAATCGCCGACGGCCTGACGGCGCCGACGTACAGCGACAGGGACGTGAAGCCGAAGATCACGTATCGATATCAGGTCAGCGCGGTGGATACGGCGGGGAACCCAAGCCCGCTGTCTCCGGCGGTCACGGCCACGATTCCGTAATATCTACGCCGGATTGCCCGTTGGTGACCGGCATGATTTTGCAAACACCTCAAGACCGGCTTAATACGCGCCCGCGTCTCGCAGGAACTGGGCCGATTCTTCGGGCGGCGTCGGGTTGATGTAGAAGCCGCTGCCCCATTCGAACCCGGCCACGCGCGTCAGTTTCGGGATCACCTCGATGTGCCAGTGAAAGTAGCAATTCGCGGGCTCCTGCAACGGCGCCGTATGAAACGAAAAAGTGTACGGCGGCCATTCCAGTACCTTCTCGATTTTGCGCAGCGTCGCGCGCAGAACCCATGCCAGGTTCTCCAGGCTTTGCGCGTCGGCTTGTTCGAAGTGCGATTTGTGTCGCCGGGGCAGTATCCATGTTTCAAAGGGAAAGCGCGCCGCGTAAGGCTCGAGGACGATAAAGCGATCGGTTTCGGTCACCACTCGCGCGCGCGATTTCGCCTCCTGCCGGATCAGATCGCAGAAGATACAGCGCTCCTTGAAATCGTAGTAAGCCTTCGCGCCCTCGATCTCCTCCTGAACCCGTTTCGGCACCACGGGCAGCGCGATCAACTGCGAATGCGTGTGCTCCAGCGTGGCACCGGCGACCTCGCCGTGATTTTTGAACAGCAGCGCGTAGCGCAGACGACGATCCTTCTTGAGGTCCTCGATTCGCTCGCGGAAGGCCCACAACACCTGCTGGATCGACTTCTCTGAAAGGTCGGTAATGCTCAGAGCGTGCTCCGGCGTCTCGGCGATGATCTCGTGGGCGCCGATTCCCTCCATCTTGTCGAACAAGCCCTCACCCTCGCGCTGCAGATCCCCTTCAATACCCAGCACGGGGAACTTGTGGGGAATCACGCGCACCGACCAGCCTGGCTGATTGGGGCTGGAACCATTGCGATAGGCGAGCACCTCGGGGGGCGTTTTGCTTTCATTGCCCGCGCAGAGGGGACAGAAACGGCCGGAGGGCGTCCGTGGCGTGGGTTCGCGGATGAAATCGGAAGGCCGGCGGGCGCGGTCGGTGGAGATAATCACCCATGAATCGGTGATGGGATCTTTGCGTAATTCCGGCATGGACCGAAGGTACTACTATACAGGCCAGTGCTCAGGCGAGAACGCGTCGCGCAGATGTTCGATCTTGCCTGCCGTGATGGTTATGGCATCGAAGCGGGCGCGCGCTTCTTCGGCGCCGGAGCGGCGAACATAATCGCGCGCCGCCCGGCGCAGAGCGCGAATCTTTTCCAGATCGATATCGCGCTCGGGGGCGCTCCATTCGCCCGACGCGCGGGTTTTCACCTCGACGAAGACCAGCGTTTCACCCTCCCATGCGACAATGTCGATCTCGCCGCCGCCCTGGGGAGGACGCCAGTTGCGGGCCACGACAGTGAACCCATTGCGGCGCAGATACCGATGCGCGAGGTCCTCTCCGTGCCGCCCGAGATCACCGTGGCTGCGGTAGCGGCGTCCGTCGGCGATCCGGTACAGGAGGGCCAATGGGTTCAAATTCGAACTCCATGGCTTTGCCGCGTACGAGGTAGCAGAGATAGAATTCCCAGAATTTCCGGAAGCGCGGAAAACGGTTTACCAGGAATTCGAAGCCAAGCCATCTCCAGAAAGCCAGTAGCTTGACGCGGACGGAAATCTCACGAAATTTTGCCTGGCTGTAATAACCGAAGCCGCCATGATTGGCGCCGAAGTAGCGGAACGAGAAGCTGTTGAGATGGTGCTTGTGGGTGGGATCGCAGAACGAGCTGTAATCGGTGTAATGGGGCGTTTCGATGCGTATTCGGCCGCCTGGTTTCACCAGACGATGAAACTCCTCCATGCTGCGGATCACGTCCGTCAGATGTTCGATGACATGGATTGCGCGCAACTGGTCGAACGAGCGGTCGGTGAAAGGGTAAGGGAAGCAGTCGAGATCGCAGATGACATCGGCGGCGCTCGCCGGATTGACGTCGATCCCGATGGAATCCGGAAACTTGCGGATCCCGCAGCCGACGTCCAGAATTCGTGGCAAGTGATTATTCTAGCGGGTGCATTGTAATGGGGATTGTTAGAATGACACATCTTGACGCCCGGTCCGCTGGTCACGATCGCCATTCCGACATTGCACGCCGGCGATCGTCTCGAGCGGTGTCTGCGCTCGCTGGATGAGCAGAGCTTTCGCCATTTCGAGGTTTCGGTGATCAACAACGGCCGCGAGCTTTTCACTCCGCCCGCCGCTCTCTCTTTCCCCGTGCGTGTTTTCTCGCCTGGCGACAATGTTGGTTTCGGCGCCGCGATTAACCTCGCCGTGGGGGCCGGCAATGCTCCGTTCGTGGCCACGCTGAATGACGATACCGAAGCCGATCCGGCCTGGCTGGATGCGCTGATGGACGCGGCGGTGGCGGGTCCCCGGGCCGGGATGTGGGCTTCGCGCATACGCCTGTTCGATTCCGACCGGCTCGATTCGGCGGGCATGCTGATTTGCCTCGACGGCAGCAGCAAGCAGCGCGGCGAGGGGCAGCCGCCATCGGCGTTCGAGTGTCCCGCGGAGGTCCTGTTGCCCAGCGCCTGCGCGGCTCTTTACCGGCGCCGGATGCTCGAAGAAGTCGGGTTGTTCGACGAGGATTTTTTTCTTTACTGTGAAGACACCGATCTCGGACTGCGCGCCCGCTGGGCCGGATGGGAGTGCCGCTACGTTCCCGGTGCGACGGTGTTGCACCATTATTCGGTCACGGCGGGAGCGTTTTCACCGCTCAAGGCGCGGTTTGTCGAACGAAACCGTTTGCGTGTAGCGATCAAGAACTTTCCGCTGGCGCTGCTCGTAGCAACTCCACTAATATCTATCTTGCGGTATTGCTGGCAATTCGCCTCGTTGCGGAACCGGCGAAGCGCGGCTTCCCGGTTTGTACGGTCGGGAAACCCGTTGTCGCGGGTAGTGGCGATGCTGGCGCGAGCCCACGTGGACGCAATGGCGGCGCTTCCGTCTCTGCTGCGCAAACGTGCCGCGATCCGCCGTACGCGCAAGATCGGTTCGCTGGCGTTCCTGCAGTTGCTGTTGCGCCACCGCATTACCACCCGGGAGATCGCCCGATCGTGACGAGCCCGAGGGTGCTCGTGATCGTGCCCGCCTGGAACGAAGAGGCGTCCGTCGGTACCGTGGTTCAGGCCATCCTGCAGGTTGTTCCGGGTACGCCGATTCTCGTGATCGACGACCATTCGGACGATTCCACGGCGGCGGCGGCGACGCAGGCCGGCGCCACAGTGGTTCGCCTGCCCGTGCATCTTGGCCTTGGCGGATGCGTGCAGACGGGATACAAACTCGGCTATGAACTCGGCTACGACTATGTCATCCGCGTGGATGGCGACGGGCAGCACGAAGCCGCGGACATTCCGAAGGTTTTGGATGCGCTGATTGCAACCGGCGCCGAGGTGGTCATCGGGTCGCGGTTTGTCGAGCCGGGCGGCCGGCATACTTCATTTCCGCGATTCCTCGGTATCGCGTTCTTCCGTCTGCTGCTGGCGCCGATTCTGGGCAAGACCATCCGCGATCCCACTTCGGGCTTCGTCGGCGTGAACCGGCGCGCGCTGCAGGTGTTCTCAAGTATCTTTCCTCTCGAGTATCCGGAGATTGAAGCGCTGGTGGTGCTGCAGCGCAAACGGTTCCGGTTTTATGAAGTGCCCTGCCGCATGTATCCGCGGCGGGCGGGCAAATCGACTATCACGCTTTCCAAGTCGTTTCGTTACATGCTGCACGTTCTGCTGGGCGTTTTTGTGAACGTGCTGCGCTTCGACGGAACGCCGCGGAACAGGACCAGGAGCTGAACGCATGAACTTTCATTCGCTGTTTCTCGTGATCGGACTGGCGACGATCGCGGCCACGCTGATCTCGCTTCGCCGCGAGCATATACGGACCGAATATTCGGTGAGCTGGCTGGCGGTGGGGGCGATTCTGACCTTCCTCGCCCTGTTCCCGCGCGCGCTGGACGAAGCCGCGCGCACTCTGGATCTGGATCCGCGGGTGTTTTTCCTGATTTCCGGGGGCGTGCTGATCTCCGGCCTGGTGTTCGAGATCTCTCACGTGGTATCGAAACTACGCGACGAAAATACCATGCTGGCGCAGCGGCTGGCTATTCTGGAGTATCAGTTCCAGCGCGCGAACGAATGCCATGGCGAGAGCAGCCACTAAAAGCAAAACGCCGGCGGCGACAAGCGTCCCGCTGCGCGAATGGCCGTGGTTTTACTGGCTGGGCGCCAGCTTTTTAATCTCGATCGTAGTCTTTTCCCGCGCGCTCAACGGCGGGTTCGTTTTCGACGATCTTCATCTCCCGTTCGCCGACCCGCACGCCGGGGAGATGCCCGCCGGATTTTGGATCGGAGGCGCGCGCCCGGTGCTCACAGCCACTTACTGGGCCAATTTCCTGATGGCTGGAACTCAGCCCTTCGCCTATCACGTCACGAACCTGGTCGTGCACGCGGCGACCGCCGTGCTGATGTTCTTCATCTTCGAGCGGACGCTTGGCTTGCCGCGCGCCGGCATTTTCAATCCGGCCGAACGGCGATCCTTCGCACTGTTCGGGGCGGCGCTGTTTCTGCTGCATCCGCTTCAGACCGAGGCGGTGGATTACATCGCGGGAAGGTCGGAACTGGTGTCCGGATTTTTCTTCGCCGCCGCCTGGCTGGTTTTTCTGCGCGGATTCGAGAAGCGCACCAGCGCCGTTTTGGCTCTCGCCGTCTGCGGTCTCGGCGGGTTGGCAGTTCTTTCAAAGGAAAGCGCGATCAGTCTTCCGGGCGTTCTTCTCCTGACCGACTCTTGTTTCGGCGCCGGGACAATCGGGCGGCAGATCAGGAAGCGTTTCAATCTCTATGCGCTCTTCCTGATCGGTGGGCTGGCCGGAATCATTCTGATTCTGCGCAGTCTGACCAGCGATACGAGCGCCGGCTTCTCCGCCGGGATCAAGCCGTTCGATTATGCGCTGACGCAGTGCCGGTCGATTCTCACCTATCTGCGCCTGTTCTTCATACCGGCAGGCCAGAACGCCGATTGGCAGCTGCGCATCTATCATTCATTGGGGGACGGCGCCGCGGCCGCGTATCTGGCCGGTCTGGTCCTGCTGGTTGCGCTGGTCGTGTGGCTTTATAAACGCGAGCGGCTGATTGCCTTCGGGCTGGCGGCCTTTCTGGTAATGCTGGCGCCGACCTCGTCCTTCGTTCCCATCCGCGACGCACTGGCCGAACGGCGCATGTATCTGCCCATCGCGGGATTGATTCTCGCGCTGCTCGGAGCGGTTTCGAAGCTGCGCTTCCACGCTGCGAAGCTGCGCTTCAATGCCGCGTGGTGGCGTACCGCGGCTGTGGTGGCGCTTGTGTTGTGCGCGGCGCTCTCCTGGCGGAGGAGCGAGGTATGGGCGAGCGACTTCAACCTGTGGTCTGACTCCGTGAGCACGAACCCCGGCAACATGCGAGCGCACTTCGGGCTCGGTTCGGCCATGATGGTGCGCGGCGACTGCGCGGGCGCGGCAGGGGAATTTTCCGCCGCGCGCTCTCCGGCGGGGTCGAAGACGCCGCAGGTGTCCGAGGCCGAGGTCCTCTGGAACCTGGCGTCGGCGTATGAGTGCAGCAAGAACCCTTCGCAGGCGCTGACTTTCTATCGATCCTTCGCCGCCGTCGAACCAACTGCCGCGGCTTACGAGAAGATCGGGTTTACAGAGGCGAGACTGGGCCATTCGGACGAGGCCCTGAGCGCGTTCGACCAGGCGCTGAAACTAAATCCGAAAGACGCCGAGGCTTACGCGTATCGCGGCATGGTGCTTCTGGCGCTGGGCAATCGGCAGGGCGAAGCGGATCTGCGCAGGGCGCTCGAACTGGATCCGGGAAATCAGATTGCCTCCCAGGCCATGGCCCGGCTGGCGGCTGGCCGTTAGTGTCTCGCGTTTCGGCGGCTCCATTTCGCATTGGCGTCAACGCGCTTTATTTGATTCCGGGTGGTGTCGGCGGCACGGAGATCTATCTGCGAAATCTGCTGTCTGCGCTGGCGGATCTGGACGACCCTCATGAGTATTTCATCTACGCAAACGCCGAAACGGGGGCCGATCTGGTTCCTCAGTCGAAGCGGTTTCATCTTGTGGCCACGGGGGTCAAGGCCCGCTTCCGACCGGCCCGCCTGTTATTCGAACAAATCCTTTTGCCGCGATTGCTGCGGAGGGATCGGATCGGCGTGGTGCTGAATCCAGGTTTCACCGGACCCGTTTCTTTCGCGGACCGGTCGGTCACCGTGTTTCACGATTTGCAGCACAAACGGCACCCGGAGTTCTTCCGCTGGTTCGACCGTCCGTTCTGGAATTTGCTGCTGGCTGTTTCGGCGGCGCGGTCCCGGGCGCTGATTGCGGTTTCCCACGCGACCGCGGCCGATCTGATTCGCTACTATCCCGCGGCGAAGGACAAGATAGCCGTGGTTCCGCACGGTGTCGAGCCGGAGTTCTTTCGCATTGGCGAGAGGCGCGCAATGCGGTGCGGGGTCGAAACCGGCGACCCGTTTCTACTGACGGTGTCAACGCTGCATCCGCACAAGAATCTCGAGCGGCTGCTGGAAGCGTTTGCCGAATTGCGGAAGTCGCGGCCGAAGTTGCGCTTCGTGATCGCGGGTTTCGAAGGCTTTGCTGCCCGGCGCCTGGCTGCGCAGCGGCGGAATCTGGGGCTCGAAGAGAGTGTTCGCTTCACCGGCTGGATTCCGCGCGCGGAACTCTACCGGCTCTTCGAACAGGCGGACGCGTTTATTGCGCCCAGCCGGTTCGAGGGATTTGGCTTGCCCCTGGTGGAGGCTCTGGCGTCGGGACTCCCGACCGCGTGTTCGGCCATTGACCCGTTTGCGGAGATCGCGGGCGACGCGGCTTTGCGATTTGCCCCGGATTCCGTTGTGGAGATGGCTGCGGCGATGCGGACGGTTCTTTCGGACGCGGCGTTCCGCGCGTGTGCGGCCGTCGCCGGTCCGGCCCGCGCGCGTCTTTTCGATTGGAGCAGAACGGCACGGCTTACGCTCGATGCCATCGAGAAAGCCGCACAGCTTTAGCCGGCGCGATGGAAGAAGTCGAGCGTGCGGCAGGCCGATTCGTCCCAGGAGAAGGTCCGTGCCCGAGCCAGTCCTTCACGGCGATAGCCTTCGCGAAGGGTGGGTGAGGTCAATAATCGCTCGAGGGCTGTGCGAATCTCTTGCGGGCTGAGCGGGTCGATCAGTTCCCCCGCGCCCTGGGCGATCTCAGGTAAAGACGAGCAATTGGAGGTAATCACGGGTACCCCTGAAGCCATGGCTTCTGCCACTGGAAAGCCGAAGCCTTCATATAAGGATGGGTAGACGAACGTGGTGGCGCCCGCCATCAGCCCGGGCAGTTCCTCCTGTGGCCGATAGCCGAGATAATGCACGCCCTCCCGCTTCTCCCGCAGCCGCGCCAGCACAGGTTCACAGTGCCATCCGGTATCTCCGGCGATCAGAAGATCGAATTCGGCCCGGATCGAGGTCCGCACGCTTTGCCAGGCATCGAGCAGCGTCATGAGGTTCTTGCGCGGCTCCAGAGTTCCCACAAAGAGAACGTAGGGTTTGGCTCCCGTTACCGGCGGCTTGGCTCTGGCTGCGAAAAATGCTTCTGAGATACCGGGATGGACCACCTGAATGCGATCGGGAGCGATTCCCAACAGACGGACGGCATCAGTCCTTGTGTTCGCGGAAACGGCGATGAACCTCGAGTTTTTCTTCAGCAATTGCGCGGCGAACTGGCGATCGGCGCGCACGTTGGCCGGCGTATGCAGTTCGGGCATTATCCAGCACGTCATGTCGTGAATCGTGGCGGTGACCGGCGTTCGTTTGGGCAGCCTGCGGGTTTGGTTGGACGCGTGAAACACATCCATTCCTCGAGTTCGGAAATCGATGAGCGGACTGCCGGGAGCGTTGGTCGCGTAGAGCATGGCCAACCGGCTCCAGGTGGCGAGCGACCCGAGCACCGAGCGGTCGTGCGCCAGGGTTCCGGCGCTGGAAACTTCGGGCAGAGGGATAATCCGGTCGTCCTTCGCGCGCTTACGCAGATGGTTGAGAAAGTGCCAGGTCCACGTCTTGACTCCGGCGCTGCGCAGCAGGAGCGGTGTTACGTCGATACCGATGCGCATAGACGCCCATTCTGCGTTCGCTCCGTCAGGCGAAGGATCAGACGGGCGCGAGAATCCCAGGTTTCTTCGGCAACTGCGAGTTGACGCCGCTTGCGCGTGGTCTCGTCGCGTTCCACGAGCGCCGACTCGATTGCCTCGACGAAATCGCCCAGTGATTCGTAGTAACGGATGTAGCCGGCGAAGCGCTGCGTCTCGGGCAAGCGCGCAGAAACGACCGGAAGGCCCGCGCCGAGGTATTCGTACAGCTTGATCGGGTCCGCGGCAATCGTGAGCGGGTTAAGCCGAAACGGGATCATGCCGACATCGAACCCGGCGAGGAGATCCGGCACCCGATCGCGGCTTATCTCTCCCGCGAATTCAATGTTGGGTAATCCCTGAAGTGCTTCAATTGCGCCGGTTTCGATCCGGCCCGCCAGCACGAAACGCCATGCAGGGCGGGCCAGAGCCGCGGAGCGAATGGCTTCGGCGTCGAACCAGTCTTCGATTGCTCCAAGATAGCCAATCACCGGCTGTGCGCGCGGCAGCGAAAGGTCCGGGGAGGGCATTTTCTCGACAGCATTGCGGACCACATGACAACGATCGGCGAAAGCGCCCGAGGCCAGGCAATGCGCGCGGAGACTTTCCGCCGAGCAGATCACCAGATCGCTTGCCGCGACCAGAGCGGGCTCCAGGGCGGCAATTTCCGATGCTACATTCGAGAAACCGCTCATTCTGTCATGACAATCGTAGACGACAGGCGCGCCAGAACGGTCCCGGATTGTTATCGCCACCCGGTACCACAGGGGGAAGCTGACGATCTGCGTCAGGTTCGAAAGCCCGGCAATGCCGGTGAGTTCACCGATTGCGCCGGCGAGGAGATCGGATTCGCGGTCGCGCAGATTTCGATGATGATACACCGGTTCGCGCGGCAATCGCACATGCATTTCGTAGATGTTGGACTTGAGGCGCGCCAGTTGCGGACTGACCTGCCGACTCGTTTGAAACTCCCGTCCGAGATGCGGATTCAGGAGAAAACAACGATGTCCCAGCGCCGCGAGGGCCTGGGCCAGGAATTGGGAACGCTGGATGCGCGTGTGCCAGTCCGTCATCGGCAGGAAGAGGAAGTCGCGGGATGAGGGCGCGGCCGGATCGATCAGACTCTGACAATGATCCAGCGGAGCGTGCGGAAAGCGCCAGCAATCCTCGAAATAAGAGGGTTTGCGCCGGGGGAAGGCTCGAAAATAGACGTGGCGCAGATACCACGGCCGCAGATACTCCCGTACTCCATCGGCTCTGCCGCGAATGGGCACCGGGTCAGGATCCCGGCGTGAGCAGATCGATGCCGGTGTAGGGTCCGGTGCCGGGCGCAATCAGGACCGGCGTACCGTTAAAGCGGGTGAAGCTGAAGCCGGTGAAAGTTTCGGTGAAGGTGTTGACCTGATCCTGCATGAAGCAGATCGCCACGGCCTCGCCGAGGGCTAGCCCGGCGTCGGCGTCGCTGCGATAGTGTATGCCGGACCAGATGCGGCCCATGATCTGGTTGTAAGCGAGCTTGTTGAGTTCGCCGCCGATGGTGAGCGGTGTGTCGGTGTAGGAGTTCAGTGTTGTGCCGTCGTCGCTGACGATGACCGTGGGGCTGATGAGCGCCGTCTCCTCGAACATCGCCTTCAGAATGGTGGCGCAGGCGCCGGCGATCACGGAGTGCCCGGCGGGGTAGGCCGGATGCAGCGGGCAGCCTTCGACATACGCCTGCGGAAGCAGGGCGTTGCCGGTGGACTGAATCTGCGCCGCCAGAGCCTTAGAGTTCATCAGGTCCGGGTGAATGGGATAAGTGGCCGTTCCGGCCAGCATATTGTAGACGTGTCCGCCAAACTCCTCGGGGCGCAGCCGGCGATGCACGGCCCACTTGTAGAAACAGACCGCCTTCAAAGCCAGATTGGAGACGCGCGCCAGCCAGTCGAGAATGTGGGCGCTGCCGAAGGTGGTAAAGCCGGTCTGAATCCGGGAAGGTCCCGCTCCACCCATGAAATACGCGCTGCTGTAAGGATTGGTGTTATTGAGCTGGTAATAGTTGTAGTCGAGAATCGTTGCCGGGTATTGGTTGAGTATGATGAGCGCGGCCTGCAGCCAGGTCTGATAAGTGTAGTCGTAGTGGACGAACTGTGCCAGATCCCGGCCGCTGTGAATATAAAGGGGCTGCGGGTTGAAGACCTCGGTTCGATACGGCGGCAGCCCCGAGACCAGCTCGAGCCATTCGCTGTAGTCGGTCATGTAATCGGCGCCCACCACCCCCGTGGTGTACATCTGTTCCCTTCCCGTGGAGCCAAAGTAAATGGTTTGCCACAGATATTGACTCAGGTAGGGCCCCACGAGGCAACCTGAAGCGGTTCCCCGGAATATGGTGGTTGCGTCGACCTGATTGGTCGCGGCATTGCGAGGGCCCACATAACCGGCCAGTGAGCTGAGTTCCGCGGCGGCGTTTTGAATAATCGGGGAGGTGCTCCACTCCGTAAAAGGTACGTCGCGGGCAAGGGCCTGCCAATAGAGTTCCACCATCTCGTCGGCGGCCTGCTGGCTGGCGAAGGTCGGGGGCAGCGGAATGGGGAAGGTGTGTGGGTCGCCCCCATCCAGTTCGTAGGTAAAGGACGACTCTATATTGACCAGCTTGCGCCCATAGCCCAGCGCGATATTCGTAAAATTTGCGTGCTTTTGCGAATTGATGGCGGAAACCATCGTTTCGTAATCCGGCACATTCACTTCGCCGATCTGCGAGTGCAGAAAACCCTTGCCGTAGGTGCCGATCAGGTTGGGGTAAAGGGCTTCGTCGCCATTGGTGGCGACGGGCGCAAGCGGTCTCTGGCTCTCGACCTCGGCGGCGATCTGCCTCAGAAGCAGTGCGTTGGCTACTCTGGCGTCGCTCGGTGGAACGCTCGGCCGCCGGATATTCGACCGGCTGGCCGCGCCGGCGCCCGCCAGCCCGCCGACCTGTTTGAGAAAGTCCCTCCGCCCCTTATTAGCCATAGACGCCGATTATAAAGCTCCTTCAACCCTTGTGCAAGGGAAATTCTAAAGTTGTAGTTTTCTCGCGCTGCAGAACTTTTTTCGCCAGAGTTCATTCTGCTCGTCGGATTGTTTCTGCGGCAATACCAGATTCCAATTAATTCCAACCGGAGGCAGATCCAGGTAATCGGAGACCCCCCGAATCTCACCCACAGGATCGGAGACCAGGGATTCGTAAGTCACCTTCAGGTACTCGCGCCTGTGGTGGTCGAAAAAACGAACCCAATTCGCCTTATGTGTCCGCAGGTCCTCGATTGCGGCCTCGATGGCCTGAAAGTCGTAGCTGGGTTCGGCCTGCGCGTCCTGCATGGAAATCCACTGGTTTGTCTGGCGCGCCCGAACCAGCGAAATGGCCTGGCCAAGCAGATCGTCGCGCTCGATCAGAATCAACCGGCACTCCGGGAACAAAGCGCTGAAAGGATAGTTCTGAATGGAGGCGAGATCCGTCTTGAGCCCGAAGCAGCCGTTCGGGCTGGTTCGCCTGGACTTGATGTAATCGAAAACCTGGACAATATCGCTGCTTCCGGCCAGACTGCTCCAGCGGGGAAGATGAATCGGGTGCAGGTATTCGAGTGGATAACCCATTGCCCCGGTGGAGTACATAAGGTGGCCGAGGAAGTGGCTGCCCGAACGCGGCGTGGCGCAAATGGCGTAGTACAAACTTGGGCGAGCATCGCATTTCAGGTCGTAAGCGGGATTGAACTGATCGAAACGATCGATGCTTGCGCTCATTGGATGGTAAACAGGACGGCGTCCGAGATGCCGAAGTCGTTGAGCAGCGTGACCTTCGCAGTCCCCGGTTCGGCGTACAATTCGGCAGGCACAATCGCGGTTACGAACTCAGGGCTGGCGAAACTCGTCGTGAGGAGAACATCATTCCAGCGGATGACCGTATCGGGAGTGGCTCGGGCGCAATCGACAACCAGTGCAGCGGCGCCGTCGGGCTGCCGGTTCATGGGCTGCCCGGCAGCGGTACGATCCGGTAACAGCCTGACGAGGGACGGCGCACGGCTGGCTCCATTGCGACGCTGCCAGCCGGTGGCGCGGAAATCGCGTGGCGAGAACCGCATCGCCGATGCCAGCGGACGCACGTTGTCGCGCGAACGATGTTCCTGCCACGGTTCGCCCCATTTGGTTTCGTAAAGACGCCGGTTGGACGCGAAAATGCGCAGCGACTCCTCCGGCTGTATCTGCGCGAAGGAGCCGCTGCCGAAGTGATGGACGAAGCAGTCTTCCGCGGTCGCTATGCGGTAGCCGGCGGCGCGGACGCGCCTCGAGTAATCGTCGTCTTCGAACATGCCAACCCGGAACCGCTCGTCGAGCTCGCCGATCTCATTCCACAATTCGCGGCGCATGGCCACGCAGAACAGCGCAGCCATCGTCAGCTCGCGCTGCCGTCCGGCGAAGCGGCGCGCGCGTTCGGCGGCAAACGCTTCCATCTCTTCGAGGCCGCGATAATCGAAATCGATGCGCGTCTCGTTGCCCGAGTGATTGGTTACCGGGGCGATCAGGCCGAGTGTGGAATCGTTGCGCAGAGGCTGGATCAGCCTTTGCAGCCATCCGGGACAAAGAACGGTATCCGGATTGAGGATCACCAGATACTCACCCGCCGATTCGCGCACCCCGATATTGTTGCCGGCGGCAAAGCCCGTGTTTTCGGAGAGCGCGATCACGCGAATGCGGCCGTCGGTTTTTTCGAGGCTGCGCAGTTTCTCCACTGTCTGGTCGGTTGAAGCATTGTCGACGAACACCAGTTCGTAGCGCGGCCAGGCGGTGTTACGGCGGATGGATTCGGCGCAGAGCCCGACGTAATCCTGCGAATTGTGCGTTAGAACGACGATCGACACCATCGGGAACGTGGCGTCTACGGCATGGCACAGGATGTCGACGCGGGCCTGCCATGTGTTGCGCCGGGCGAAGGCAATCCGCTCGGCGCGCAGGGCGGCGGCGTCGATGCGCTCTTTTTCGACGACCGCGCGGTCGATGGCGCGCGTGAAGTCGCCGGGGTTCTGTGCCAGGTAAAGGATATCGGACAGGGGCGCGAGTTCAGTCATGTTCGTCGCCACGACCGGCTTGCCCTGGCTCAGGTATTCGTAGACCTTCACCGGGTCGACCGTATGCGTCAGCCGGTTGATGGCGAACGGAATCAGACAGACATCAAATCCCGCGAGCAGCGACGGCAGTTCCCGGTAATGCTTTTCTCCGAGCAGGCGCACATTGGGAAAGCGCTCCAGCGCCGAGACATCGCGGCCATGAACGCCGCCGATGAAAACGAAATCGTATTGCGGGCGCGCGGCGGCGACTTCGATGGCAAGATCCAGATCGAACCAGGCGGCGATCGCGCCGTAGTAGCCGATGACGGGCCGTTCGGAAGGCGTGGGTGGAACGGGAGCCGAGTGGAAGAAATCGAAATCGGCCGCGTTCGGGATGACGCAGGGCGCAGGCCTTCGATCTTTCCAGCGCCGCGCGAATTCACCCGAGGTGACGACGAGCACGTCGCATTCCCGTGCGAGCACGTCCTCTTCCTCGATGTTGAATGCGCTGATGCGCGGCTCGGAAGGCCAGTTGCGCCAGTCGTCCATCTGATCGTAGACGAGCGATGCGCCGGCTCTTGCCGCCAGACCTTTGCCGATCCGCCGCCAGAACGGGAATTGAAGCAGGATGGCGCTTTCGGCGACATTGCGCTCGCGACAGAGTTCCGCGAGGCTTTCCACCGCCATCGATTCCTGGCCCTCGGCCAGTGAACCGCCGTAGAGATCGATAGCCGGGCGGCGGAGCTGCGCTTCATAAAGATTGTTGCGCAGCTCGACGATTTTGAAAGCTTCCGCCGAATCCTCGGGCAGGCGCCGGGAAGGACTGATCCAAAAGACGCGATGTCCGCGGCGGGCCAGTTCCGCGGCGAATTGCTGCGGGCGCTGGAAGCGAAACTCGAAATCGAAGACCGGGAAGACCAGAACGTCGTAGAGCCGGTTTTCGCTTGGGACCGGGCTGTCGAGCGGCGGGTTCTCAACGGTGGGTTCCGCCTCCGGGAGCGACTCAAATTCGCGCGACGGCTTGGACGGAACGAATACCTTTTCCGGCAGATAACCAAAAACGGGCGGAAAAGTCAGATCGTACGGCGCCAGTTCCAGCGGCGCGCGGGCAATGGTTTTGAAAGCGAGACCGACGCAATCGAACCGGCCCTTCCAGCCTTCCCGCTGGATCAGCGTGTAGGCTTTCCGGGCCAGCAGCATCAACTGCCATGCGCGCTGGTTGCGATAGATGCCGAGCTGGGCCTGGAAATCCCGATCGTAGCGATTTGCCCCGGCGAGCACCGCCTGACGCGTCTCTTCGAATTGCCCTTCGAGCGCCTGGGTGAGCGAGTGGAGACGGCGGGTCAGCGTCCGCTGTTCTTCTCCGCTCCGCATCAGGGATTGGCGTTCCTTGTCCCACTCATCCGCCTGATGGACGGCCGTTCGGCGCGCATCGGCGAGTTCTTGGGAGAGCCGGTCGAGGTTCTTCGCCAATGCCGCAATCTCTTCCTGCGCGGCAGCGGTCTGGCGCCGGTTCTCCGCGCGTTGGCTTTCGAGCTCCTGTGCCAGTCCGGATCTGGCGGCCTGGAGGGATTCGCGCTCTTCGGCCCAGGCTTCGGCCGATGCGGTCCGCTCTCGCAGTAGATTTTCCGTCTGCTCGCGCAAGGTCGAAATGGTCGCGCGCGCAGCCTCGGATTCGGCCGCGGCTTGAGCCCGCAGTTGTTCCGTAACCCGCGCATGCGCGGTGCGCAACTGCTCCAGTTCAATGCCGTGCGCCACGCGTAACTGTTCGTGGGCGGCGCGAGCCTGCGCCAGTTCCAGGGTTCGAGCGGAAAGCTGATTGCCGAAATCGTCTCGGGCCGCAGCCAGATCCCGAAGCTCCCGAGCGCTCTCTTCGAGGCGCGCTGACAAAGCCTGAATCGCGCTTCCCCTCTGGTCGATTTCGGCGTCGAGTTCCCGGACGCGGGCCATCAGCGTGGCCACGTCGGCGACGCAGCGCCGATGTTCGGTCCGAGCCGCGAAGGCTTCTTCGACGCGAGTTCTGACAATCCGCGGGAGCAACTCCATCGCACCGGCCAGAGAAGGTTTCGGCGGCCGCTTGTTTTCGAGCAGGTTTAGAGCAACCTCCGCGTTGCGGCGCGCCCCGGCGGCGAGCGCATCCAGATTCCGGGCGATGTCTGGCGGGCCTGCGTCGAGGGCTTGTTCCACCAGTTCCACGAGCCGCGCGGCATCGAACGCCCGCAGATCGATGGTCCGATCGGCCAGACCGGCTCGGGCCATGGCCTGGCTGACTTTCGGCTCGTAGCTTAATGCCACCACCGGCAGGCCCGCGCAAAGACTCAGAATCGCGGAGTGCAAGCGCATCGCGACCGCGGCCCGGCAGTTCTTCAGTTCCGCCACGATCGCGTCCGGATGCAGGGAGTGCGGCAATACGGACGCGCGCTCTCCCTGACGCATCAGTTTGCGAATGCGGCAAGCCACAGCCGCATCGTCTTCAGCCTGGCCTTCCAGATGCTGGAACGGCAGGAACGCGATATCGGCGTTCCGTCGATCGACAATCAGATCGAGCGCGCGTGCCAGTTCGCGTTCCCAGAAAGCGGGCGCGATGTCCCGATCCCAGTGGCGTACCGAGACTGCAATGCGCTCATTCGTGCCCGGCCGGCGCTGCGCGTGTGCTTCGTTCGAGGCGAAGGAGAAAGCCGGGTCGGCGGTGATCTCGATCTTATCCTCCGGCACTCCGAGCGAAGCGAAGAGGTTCCTCGATCCCTCATCGCGGACTGTGATCGCAGTGGCCAGTTCGCCCGCAATCCGCGTAAAAAGCTTGCCCTGCTCAGAGAGCAGCGGGCCTCCGCCGACCGCGTAGAGCATGGCGGGCTTGCCGCTCAGCGCGGCGAGAAAAACGGGCGCGGTGTAATAAGCGATACCGGTCTGTTGATCGGTGAGAAATGCGTCCGGATCGAAGCCGAAGCTGTCGTGAAAGAGGCCGCCGCCACCGACGATCACGAGATCGGTGGATTCGACGGAGGTCATGAGCGCGCGCGTGTCCGACCACAGAAACGACTCGACGCCGTGGGTTTCGGCTGTTTCCGCCGGTGTGGCCGAAGCGACTGTTATGGCGAGGCCGGACCGCCGGCGCAGATCGCGCAGCATCGCCCCGAGAATGACTTCGTCTCCCGCGTTGCGAAAACCGTAATAGCCGACGATGGTGATCCGGCGCGGCGATGCGGGTACGGGCATTTAATCGGAAATGATCACCGTTGTGGGATTCAGCGCGGAATGATTGCCTTCGCGATCGTATGCCTCGGGGACAAGCTGGTATTGGCCCTGAGAGAGAGCGGGAAGGTACACCATGCCGCGCCATCCGCAGCGCAGGAGGTCGGGACGCCCGTAGGTGGCCGCGACATCGGGCCGGTCGAAAAAGCTGCGGAAGGCGCCGACGTCCTGGCCGGCGACTTTCACGCGTACCTCATGTACCGGCGCGCCGTGACTGCGGGTCGCGGCCCAGCCGGAGATCGATATCCGGTCGCGGCTTCTGGCCTTCAGGGTGGAGTGGTCGTTGTAACCGAATACCGGCTGTTCCGGCAAGGGCGTGGTGGCCGGGCCCAGCTGGACCAGCCGGGACGAAACCACGGCCTCATCGCGCTCCGCCTGTTCCAGCATCTGACGCAGCGGAACGCGCGCTTTTGCGCGATCGAACAACTTACCCACCCCGAAGGGGAGTGCGCGCAGCCGTTCCGAGCGGCGGAACTCTTCGCGGGCCTGGCGAACTTCCCGCACGTAATCTTCTTTCGTGTAGTACTTGAGCGGCTCCTTGACCATCGGCTCATTCACCAGGCCGCGGTACATGTCGGTGCAGCCGGGACAGTGGTCGTATTCGCAGGCGACCGCGTAGCGCAGGGGCGCGGGAATTCCGTCGGTGAAAAAGTTCCGCGCGGTGTTATCGAGGCAGGACCGCCGGATCGAGCCATCGTACATGATCTGATAGCTCATGGCCGGATAGAAGCAGAGGCGGCCTTTCACGCGAGGCCGGGCCATCTTGAAATAGTTGTCCGTCGGTGTGTTGTAGCGCTCCAGCAGATCGAGCTCCCGCTCCGTGCGCCGGTCGCGCGACATGTAGACGCCCGCCGGCATCATGGCCGAGACGTTGACGAAGAATCCGTCGTCTTCCAGCCGATGGAAAACCTTGTCGAAGGAATCGATGTTTTCCGGCGCGAGGACAAAATTCACCATCCAGATCTGGAAGCCCGATTCGCGGATACGTGACAGGTTGCCGTGAAACTGATCGAGCGTAACTTGTTCGGGATGCCAGGCGATAACCAGGTGGATGCGCGACTTATCCACCTCGGCGAAGTAAGAAGGGTCCCAGTGGCCGTTGGTGGCGATATTGACGCGGAACCGGGGCATGCGGCCCAGACCGGTGAGAAGATCGCGGACGTTCCTGCGGTCGAGAAAGGGCTCGCCGCCGCTGATATTCAGGAGAATCTCATCGTAAGGCAGGCGGCCGAGGGCGTCGAGCCAGTCGGATACGGGACGGTAATCGAAGGAATGAGCCTGAGGCTGGCCGGTTTTCGACCGCTGATGAAAGACGGAGACGGTGCAGTATTCGCAGCTGTAATTGCACCAGGAGCTCAGGTGCCAGTTGATGCGAACGGTGTTCTCCAGATGCGGTGGAACACGCACCGGCTCACTTGATGCAACCGCCATACGGTTCATTATAGTCAGGGCGGACGGTAACCGGAATTATACGGAGTAGATACCGAAGAAGGTCTCGGGTTTGAGCTGGTTCGTTTCGAGGTAGTGACGATCCAGTTGCCAGATCCAGTTCATCAGCGCGTCGTCGAGCGGTTGGCCGAGCTCGAAGTTGGGGCCGTACATGGTATCGAGGAAACGGCGGCAGATGCTGAAGTAAGGCACAAATATTTCGACCTGAAAGGTTTTGGAGAGAACCGGGATAATATCCTGGGCGCGGATGCATTCCATGCTGGCGGCGCTGGTGTCCATTTCCCAGATCTCGTCGTCGACAGCGGGCTCGGCGTAGGCGGTGTGATTCAGGCGGAATCGCCGTGGAAGCGTCCGGAACAGGTTGCGCACGACGGGCCGGGTTTCCGGCCACATCAGGTAACCGTTGGGGGTGCACACGTCCACCGTGACCAGTTTGCCGCCGGGGCGCAGGGTTCGGCGAATCTGATCGGCGATCCGCTCCAGTTCGAGCACGTGGTGCAGCGAAGCGTGGCAAAACACGATGTCGAATTCGTTTTTTGGAAGAGTGACGACGTTCAGATCGGCCGCCTCAAATTCGACGTTGAGACCCTGCTCCGCCGCGCGTTCCCGGCCAAGGCGCATGAGATCGGGATTGAGGTCGAAACAAACGATGCGGGAGTCTCCTGCGTGGCGCGCCAGACCCAGTTCGATGCCGCCGGGGCCGGAGCCGAGCGAGAGCATTTTCACTCCATTCGAGGCGCGCAGAAGCTTAATGCAATGCGCGGTGACTTCGAAGCCGGTTTTCTGGATGATCAAGGCCCTCGCGCGCATCTCCATCTCAACCCAGGATGGTGGTACCGGCTGAAAGAGCGTCTCGCGCGCGGATGGCTTTACGTCCTCGCCAAGAAACATGTCCGAATAGTGCTGGATCTCTTCGCGGGCGAGGCGCTGGTATTCGGGGTCGCCGGGCGCGAGGCCCTGAGGTATTGTCATGGAGTCTCCTCAGCCGAGGCCGCTTCTTCGCCGCGCACACGCCGGATCCAGAAGCTGCCGCCGCACGGCAGAACTAAATACGGGAACGCTTCTTTCAGCTTCCCGGGATAGCATCTGCCGAGATAGTGGGTGGCGAGCAACACTTCGAAGTCGCGGTTGCCTTGCAGGAAAGCCAGCAGAAGGTATTGTTCGTTCCAGAACAGGCGGTGTTGCTCGGTCCACTTTCGGGGCAGATTCCAAGGCAGGAAAATGTCATGAAAATGCACGATAACTCCCGGTTTGAGGCGAGGAAGAATCTCCAGAATCAGATAATTGACGTCCGAACCCGCCTTCGAGACATGACTGCTGTCTATAAAGAGGATATCGTTCGCTTCGAGTGAGGTGAAGGAATCGGCCGCTACCGACTGTACCGGCTCCTGGATCAGGCGCCGCAGGCCGGGGCGGCCTGTAGCGAGAAACGGCGGCGCATAAGGCTCAATCGCATCCAGTAAGGTGTCGCCATTTCGCAGCGCTGCCAAGGCCGCGATGCATGTCGAATGACCGCCGCCGACTTCGATGACCTGGGAAGGCCTGAAAGATCGGATCATTGCGTAATAGACCGACGCGTCGATCACGTTGAATGCGGCATTGTTCCAGTCAAACGATTCCGAATCGCCACTTGCGTAGAGCTCGCCGAGTTCTTCCGCATAAGCCGCCAGCCTCAACAGTAATGCCAGTTGGCCGGGGATATTCAGGGACCAGCCCGGAACCGCTTCGTAGGTGAAATCCCAGAATTCTTCCGGAAGCGCCGATGTATCCGGTATCGGGCTGTAATAGTGCACCGGCAGAAGATGGCATCCAATCTCCTGCAGGCGATTAAACAAATCGAGCTGGCGTTCGCTGGTGATGAAACCGTTACGGAGCACGGGAACAACGAGCGACATCAGGAACGTCGCCATCTCCTGATCGTCGACGTGCTTGCCGACATCGGCGGAGAAGCGGTCCAGGTGCTTGTACCACGCAGCGAGGAAGTCGCGCCAATCTTCGTCGCTGTCCGGTCCTTCCAGCACGAAGTTCTTGAATTGCTGGACGAATGCCACCTCGCCATAATAGCGAGGCCGCGCGTGCCACGGGCGCAGTCGCCAACTCCCGGCTTTGTGAGGACCCGCACGGGATGTGCCGGGTTCCGGGCAATCGCGGCCGGCTGTGTATTCCTCCGAGCCCGTCTCACATGCTACAATTCCTTTCACTGCGCGTGTTCGCTGAGTGCTCTATTGGCTGCAACCGACCCGATTTTCGTCCTTGAACAACTGATCCTCAGGGATTTCAAAATACGCTACCGGAACATGTCGCTCGGCGTTCTCTGGTCGCTGCTGAACCCGCTGATCATGGTCAGCGTTTACTCATTTGTGGTCGGGGTCGTGTTCCGAAATCTTTCGATCCCGCACTATCCTTTATTTGTATTGTGCGGAATCATCTGTTACAACTACTTCACGCTCGCCTGGGCGCAGGGTACCAGTTCGGTGGTGGCGAGCGCCGCGCTGGTGAAGGGTGTTTCCGTGCGGCGTGAGGTGATTCCAATTTCATCGGTTCTGGCAAACGGCATCCATTTTTTGATGCAGTTTGCCCTGGTTCTCGTGTTTACCCTGGCCGCGGGTTTGTCTGTTACCTCCGCGTGGCTCTGGCTGCCGGTTCCCATATTGATCCTTGTTGTTTCCGTGTCCGGTCTGGTCCTGTTCTTCTCCACCCTGGACGTTTATCTGCGCGACACAAGGTATGTCGTGGAGTCGGTTTGTCTGGTACTGCTGTGGTTGACGCCGGTGTTTTACAGCGAGAGTATGGTTCCGGCGAAATTCCGGACGCTGTACCTGCTGAATCCGATCAGCGCCGCGGTTACCTGCATGCGGCAGATCGTGATCGCGGGGCGCATACCGGACTTTGAACCCATCGCCTACGGTTTGCTGTCCGCGGGTGTGATGCTGGCGGCGGGGCTGCTTATTTTCGATTCAATGAAGAAGAATTTCGGCGATCATCTCTGATGCCGGAGCAGGGCGTGAATGGCGAAAATCGTATTCACTAACGTCACCAAGACTTACCCCCGTCAGCGCGGTCAGAAGTGGCTTCGGAACTGGCTGGCGCGCCGGGCCAATGAGCCTTCCGAGCGCTTCACGGCTCTCGACAGCGTCTCGTTTTCGATAGCCGAGGGCGAGTCTTACGCAATCATCGGACGCAACGGGGCGGGGAAGAGCACGGTGATGCATCTGATGGCCGGCATTCTTGCCGCCGACAGCGGTTCGATCGAAGTGGAAGGCGGGGTGTCGCCGATGTTCGATCTGGGCGCGGGATTCCACCACGATCTCACTGGCAGGGAAAACCTGATGGTCAACGCGGCGCTGCTGGGGCTTTCTCGCCGGGAAGCCAAAGAGCGGATCGGCGACATGATCGAGTTTTCGGGTTTGGGTTCGTTCGTGGATCAGCCGCTCCGAACCTACTCGACCGGCATGATTCTGCGGCTCTCTTTCTCGGTGGCGACGGCGGTGAACCGGGACATTCTGCTGATCGACGAAGTTCTGGGCGTCGGCGATGCGGCGTTCCAGGAGAAGTGCGCGGAGCGAATCCAGGAGATGCGCAAAGCGGGCAAGATCCTGGTATGCGTGAGCCACGGCGCGACGATCGGAAAACTCTGCGAAAAGGCAATCTGGCTGGAGAACGGGGTGGTGCAGAGAATCGGCCGGATCGACCGCGTTCTGGCCGCGTATCAGGCCAGCCTCGAGGGCAGCTCCGATATGATCCGGTCGGAAGTGGAAGTGCCGGAATTGAGCGTGGAACCGGTGACCAGTATTCGCCGGGCGAGCGCGTGATCTGCAATTTTGCCTCTTCGGGACGCGGGATTCGAAATTCCGAGTGCGGTCGTTGAGTCGGTTTCCCGGCGCCGGCCGGGCAAGGTTTCGATCGGCGACAGGGCGACGGTTCGTCTGGATCCCGGGATACTGAACTTCATCGAGACACGCATTCCGGGCGCGGCAATCCCCATCGGCGCAGGCTACCAGGCGCGATTCAATATTCCCTTCGGCATTGCCGCGACCGCCGCATACGCGCTGATCGGCCCGGAGCAATCGGACCGGGTTTCCTGGAGCGGGTTCGACGTTGAGCTCGAGTGGCGGGACGCCGCCGGCTTGGGCGAATCGCTGCTGGCCGGAGGCGAGGTGCTGGCGCACGATCCGGGGCTGGCAGTCTTTGCAATTTGGGCGCGGACGGCGGACGGGAAGGAATTATTAACCGGGCGGCTTCGTTTGCGCGCCGTGCGAGACGGGAAAACGGTCGGTACGTCGCTGCTCGCCAGATCCACGCGCCCTCAACTCGCATGGGGTGAGGGGAGCCGCCCCCGGCTTTCCGGTTATTCGCTGCTTGCGTCCATCGATTCCCCTGCGCGCATGGAGTTGTCGCAGATTGCGGCAGTGCTGGTTACTGTGGCCAACGATAGCGACGCGACCACGAGCGTCGTGGTCTCGCCAGGCGTTCCGCCGGCACATGGAATCAGCATCGAGGAATCTCCCGCTTCCACGGAGATCGAACTGGCGCCCCATTCGTGGCGAACCCTTCGTTGGAAGCTGCGCGCAGATCGCCCCGACGAGGTCAATCGGGGAGAGCCCTGGCCGGTCGAGATCACCGCTCGCGGCGGGGGAAAAACGGAAACCAGCACATTACGCATTGCGGTCCGGGATCCGCGGCCGGGGCGCACTTTTTACGTACTCACAGAGGATTGCGAGACATTCGACGGCGGCTCTCTTACCGGCGATTACGGCGCTCTGGCTTCGCTGGGGAGCGGGAACAACTTCATGGATCCGGAAGATTACCGGGTTCAGATGATCCAGAAGCCCGATCGCATGAACCAGATCGCCGAGCGGCATGGCGCGCGCTGGACGCATTTCTGGTGCGTGCCGCAGCGTTTCGCCGCAGACTGGGCGGCATCGCAATCGAGCACGGGCGAATGGCCGCGGATTGCCGCCGCGCTCGACGAAAGTGTTCGCCGCGGCAGTCTCCGCCATGAGTACGCGCCTCATATTCATTTCGACTACGAGCCGGAGTCGCGGCATCCGCCTCAGCCGAGGCTGCTGTATGATGCGGCCACCGACGGCATATTGCCCAACGAATATTACGACCCCGTCGCCAATCCGCGGCATCACTATCACGACTGGGACGGATCGGGCCGGGGCATTG
Organism: Terriglobia bacterium; assembly: GCA_963788485.1. Lineage (GTDB taxonomy): Bacteria > Acidobacteriota > Terriglobia > Bryobacterales > Bryobacteraceae > BOG-234. The sequence continues at coordinate 12,497 of CAWBIS010000047.1, read as the reverse complement.
CGTATGTGAAGCGCCTCGGAGATCTGGCCGATTCCGATTCGAAGGCCGGGTCGCTTCACAAATGCCTGGTCTGGCTGGCGCGAATGCAGGCCAATCGGCGTTGCCCCATCGTGGCGCGAACCGGCGGACTGGATTTTGGAATTGACGCCGAGGATCAGCTTGTCAGCACCGCGGCATACGAGGCGAATGGTTTGCTCGCCAACTCGGATGTCCGCCTCGCGGACGCGGCGCAGCGCGGCAAGGGTGCTTATTACTGCGATCCGGGCGACCGCATGCGCGAGGCGGAGAGCCCGCTGGATGGGCGGCTCGTCGAATTGGCGATCGCTCTTGAAACCGACTTTCGCGATCCCGACGCCGTGAATCGCTGGTTTGCAGCGGCCGCGGAATCGGCTGCCGGACCTGGCGTCCGGCTCATCACGGTCATGACGCATGCCATGTTCATGCGAGGATCGCCCGACCCGTTTCGCAGCCTGGCGGGCGGGAGTTTCGCAGGACTCGACAGGCATCTCGAATGGGTCCGCTCACAGCATCCCGAAGTCCGCTTCGCGACGGCGTCGGAAGCGCTGGAGGAATACATCGACTACTACACGCCCAGGCTGGTCGCGCGAGTCACGCCGGTATTATGCGGCGGCGATCCGGAGCGGGGAGTTTTCGAATACCCGGTGCGTCTGCTGGGCGGGGAAATCCGCGTGGATGAACGGCATCCAGCCGAAATCTGCATACAGGCTCCGCCGCTGTTTGAGCAAAGCGCCGTGGAGAGACTCAGGGTTATCGCGGCGGGAGAAATTCTGGCCGCGGAGACCGGCTTCGATGGCTTGCGGCAGCCGGCAGTTTCAATCACTCTTTGTTCGCGGCCGAAGGACCTGCGACTGGAGGTGGTGCTCCGGCCCGCGTCGATCGCGGAGACAGCCGCGTTGTTTGCCGAATCGACCGAACCCCGATATCGCGAGCCGCCGGAGCCCGCGCGCGCGCCTCTCTTCCGATTGCGAGCGCCCGGGGAAGGCTTTGCCTCTACCGACCTGCTGCGCTTGCTGATGAATCCGCTGGCCGGACACGCCGAACCACTCGGCCGCCGCATTCATCCCCTCGGCGTCTTCATTATGGGCGCGGCTTTGACGGCGGCGCTCGAAACGGCCGGTGAAGAGCAACCCTGGCAGCCTGTTTCGTACCGTCCCGCGAAATTACGGCTTCGCTGGCGCAAAGCCGCGGCTATGGATGGGGATCTGCAGGTCGATTGCCGCGCCGGAGGGCAGGGAAATTTCGCCGTGCGAATTCGCGACCAGGAGGGCGATGTGGTTGCCGACGGCGAGGTGGAACTGGTCCGAATTCAAGCGATCGGATCCAACTCCCCGGGCGCTGCCGGGCCGTCTTCTTCCGTGTCTTCGATGTAGTCGCGAAAGGGGCTCGCCGACGCGACGGCGTCGAGTTCCTCATGCGGAACTTTCGATCGGATGAGTTCGAGCGCCTGTTCCGCGAAGGCTATCGGGACCATCAGGGGAAGCTCGAGTTCAATTCGCCTGCCGATCCGGCTCCCCTGGGTAGCCGGAATATTCTCGCTCTTCAAAAGCGCCTTGGCCACTTCAAACTCCGACCTGAAATGGAATTTGGCTATCTGGACATACCTGTAGTCTTCGCGGGGCTTTCTCGCATTCGTCCTGGATGCGACATGCAGGCCGCGCCGCGAAACTTCTTCGTCGAAGCACTCTCGGGCAACATCGACCAGTTCGTCGCGTTTCGTATCGAGGAGCGCGTCGTCCGACAAGAGCTCAAAGTGCTTTTGAAAATCCTCCGGGGTCGCTTCCACGGTTCCTCTCCTTGTAAGAGTCTACCTATTGATCCGGACAGGCGCCTGTAGCGAACAGCGCATCCAAGCCACATTCCGAGGTAAACATCTGGCGCGCGTTGTGAGCAACCCCCGGAACAAACCACATGCGCTGGTTCCAGCGGGCGCCGTTCCGGCCGCGAATGTAAGAAAAATACGCTTGGCCGCGAGCGAACCGGTTTGGTCCCTGAGTTTCACCGGCACAGGAGACGTCAAGGTCCTTCTCGTGGGGGTCGATGTCGGCGGTCCCAAGCAGATAAATGACGTCTCGCTCGGCATAGTTCGCTTCCAGCTGCGCCCAGTTCGCAGTCCCGCCGCGCTTGAGGTACGCGGGCGCGTCATGAATGCCGTATTTCCAGCGATCGAAAGCTTTGCAGCGGAGACCAGGGAATCGAGTGGCGGCTCCCGAAGCCGCGGGCCGCTCGTCGCTGAAATACAGATACGACGACGCATTGGCGATTACGAAGCGTAAATGGATGCCGGCGCCGGAAAGCGCACCCGGCTGAAAGCCCACGACAGCGTAGCGCTGGACCAGTTGCGCGCCGCCGGAGTGCCCGGCAAGAACGACGTCCCTGAGATTGGGGAAAATCGAGCGATCCCCCAGCCGATCCAGCATGGCATCAACCACTTCGTAGGAACTGACCGGAATCGGCCTCGACGCAGGCGCGCCGGATTCCCATTCGGTGCGGCGCCAGCGCAAAACGTTCCCCGGGATCGAGTATGCGCCGGCGTCTTCTTCATCGAGGAATTGCGGGGCGATGAAAATGGTGTCGCGCGCAACCGAACCGGCAGAGGAAGCAGCTTCGCGGGCAGTCCGGTAATCGGCTTTCACATCCCGCCCTTTTCCGTGAAAGACGATAATCGCACGGGTAATCCGCGGTTGGGGTTTGGACCAGTCAAGCGAGATGAGAAAAGGTTCGAAGGCAGATCCGGCGCCGGTCGTGATGCGAAATTGCTGTTCGGCTACCGCCGGTACCGGCGGCTGCGCTGCTGGGCCGGTTGCCGCCGCGAGCGCAAGACCGAGAGTCGCGCCGGCGCGGGTGACGCTCCGCTTCCATTGCCGCTCGGGTTGGGTTCGCCACTTCAGCTTAAGCCCAGCGTACTATGATTGGAAACGCTGCCAGGGTCAGCTGCGGAGGAGGTTTTCATGAATCCGAGGAGTATCCATAAGGCAGCCGCGCTGGCGATCCTCGCGTTGCCGATCGTCAGAGCCCAGCAACCCGCGCCCCCGCCGGTCAGCGTCAGCCGGGCGATCGAACTCGCTGCCCACTATCTGGAGAACGCCTGCGACAAGACTGGCAAGTTTACTTACCTTGTCGAGCCCGAGACGGGCAAGGTGTCCGCGGAATACAACATTCTGCGTCACGCGGGCTCGATTTATTCGCTCGCCATGTTTAACCGCGTTCATCCCGACCCCAAGATGGTGGCGACGATGGTGCGGGCGACGGCGTTCATGCGGGAGAACTACATCAGTCGCGAGCCGGATTCGGGCGCGCTGGCGGTGTGGTCGCAGCCGCAGAAGACGTACGCCGAACTGGGCGCAACGGGTCTTGCACTGATCGCTTTTACCGCGCTGGATCAGGCGCAACCCGACGCCGTGCCGCTCGCCGATCTGGAAAGCCTGGCGCGCTTCGTTCTGTTTCTACAAAAGAGCGACGGTAGTTTCACCAGCAAATACAGTCCCGACAGCGGGCCGGACCCGGATTTCAACAGCCTGTACTATCCCGGCGAAGCGTCCCTGGGTCTGATTTCCCTCTACGAAATGGACCATCGCAAGGAGTGGCTGGAGGCGGCGGGCAAGGCGTTGTCTTATCTGGCGAAAAGCCGGGTTCATGTACGCAAGCTTCCGCCAGACCATTGGGCGTTGATCGCAACCTCCCGGTTCCTTCCCTACTGCCCTGAGGATGCCTGTTCCTTCTCACGCACGGAGTTGATCGAGCACGCCGCCCGCATTTGCGATCGTTTCCTTCACGATCAGGTTGGCAGTGCGCCGGACGCGAGGCAGATCGGAGCCTTCGATGCAGGCGGCCGCACAACGCCGTCTTCCATCCGTCTCGAAGGAATGCTGGCGACTCTGGAATATTTACCGGACGATGCCGGTGGACGCCGCGCCCGGATCGAAAGCGCCATCGATCGCGGGATCAATTTTCTGTTGCACGCCCAGATTACGGACGGCGCCTATGCCGGCGGTATGCCGGGCGCGGTTTCAACGGAGCCGCACGCATCCGAGATTCGGATCGATTACGTGCAGCATGCCTTGTCAGCCTGGATTCGCTACCAGAAGATGTTCCCGGCGCGCGATGCGGGGCATCCCTGAAGAATCCGGGTTCCGCTAATCCAATCGATCCGCCTCAGTACTTACCCACTCGACTCAAGTTACAAACGGATTTAAGAACCACAAGAGATCTGGATTAGATAAAGATCGACCAGCGGGGCGCTTCTTAGCGAAGGCTCCGCTGGTACTTGCCGCGGGACCTATTCCGGTAGTAGCAGCGATTTTTTTGTTTTCTTTGACAGGCAAATCGGTTATCGTTGAACTCTGCGAAGAAAGATTCTCAAAGAGTTTTCTGCTGCGGGTTTCCTGTCGGAGGAGGTCAAGGTGAAGCTGGCCGGTAAGTTCAAATTTCCTGTTTTCATGTTCCTGGGCAAGAGGGCGGGTTCGCCCTCGCAGCTTTTGCGACTTGGCCTGCTGGGCTCGCTGGCCGGGGTAGCCGGCTTCGCGCAGTGCACTTACACCATTACCGCACCGTATATGAGTAATGGTACTGTCTATGTCGACGCTACCGCGCAAACTCTGGTCGCGCAGGTTACAGCCAGTGCGCAGAGCTGCCAATGGACAGCCTCCGGAAACGCATTTGCCACTATCAGCGGAGCTTCATCGGGAACGGGCAACGGATCGGTTTCCTTCAACATCGCGGCTAACCCTACTACCACCTACGTCGATCAATCGACCACGCTGACCATCGCTGGTACTTCAGTACCCCTTATCCAGCGCGGAACCGTAATGACGTTTGCGGACGTTTTTCCGCCGGATTTCGATTTCGACGGGGCCAACGTTTTAAGCCTGACGGGTGTTACCGCCGGTTGTGCGGCAGCCGTGCCTCCGGCCACTTTGCCCACCTATTGCCCCAATCAGAATGTGACGCGCGGTGAGATGGCGGCTTTCCTGGTGCGCATGATCAACAGCGACGGCAATCCCGCCAACGCTGCCAACGTCAACAACTTTACCTATTCGACCGATCCCTACTTCACCGACGTCCAGCCGAATCCGACAAACGCCGACGGCAGCACCAATGCGAATTACAGCCAGTTTTTCAAGTATGTTCAGAAGCTGCGCGATCTGGGGGTCACCTCGGGCACCACGGCGACGCAGTTCAGCCCCAATTCCAATGTCACGCGCGACCAGATGGCGAAATTCATCGTGCTGGCGCGCCTCGGCGCTTCGACTGAATTTACCTACAATCCGAATCAGTATTTCTACGATGTAACGTCCGCGAACGAAGGCGGCCTGTACAAGTACATCCAGAAGCTGGTGGAGCTTGGAATCACCTCGGGATGCGCGGCGGCATCTCCGGCCACGAATAATCTGCCCGAGTACTGTCCCAGCGAAGACGTAACCCGGGCCCAGATGGCTATCTTCCTGGTTCGGTCGGGCTTCAACGACCTGCTTTCGGTGACGGCCCCCATCATTACTTCGATCTCGCCGAACGGCGGACTCGCAGGCAACAACGTAACGGTGACGATTACCGGGCTGAATACGACCTTCATGAGTGCCGGGCAGGGGACACCCACGGTGAACGTGGGCGGCGGCCTCACGGCGGGAACGCCCACGGTCACGAGCGATACGCAACTGACGGTGACGCTGACAATACCGGCGGGTACGGCGGACGGTCCGGTGTCGGTAACTGTCCTTACGCCAACGGCGGCTAATGGCTGCTCCACCAACTCGGATGGGACGTGGGCAGTCAATGGCGGCGCGAACTGCCAGCAGGCGACCGACCCGAACGGGTTCATCGTGGGATTGGGCCAACCGCTGCCCACGATCACCAGCTTCTCGCCCACTTCAGGACCCATCGGAACCTCGGTGACTTTGACGGGAACGGCTCTGGTAGACAACAACGGAAACCCGGTGGACGTGCAGCTGGTGATGCAGAACGGCGGCGTCGTCTCGTCGCCGCTGGTTTCATCCTCCGCGACCAGCGTGACCTTCGTGGTGCCGTCGACGGCAACCACCGGTGTGATCACGGTGGCGGCCGCAAACGGTACGGCTACCACGGGCAGCCTGTCGCCGTCCCAGTTTACGGTGACGCCGTCGAGTACTTATACGCTTAGCGCCGCGCCGTCTCCGGCGAGTGTAATCGCCGGGCAGTCGACGACCTATACAGTTACGGCTTCGTCGACGAACGGCTTCACAGCCCTCGCAACCTTGAGTCTGTCCGGATTGCCGAGCGGCTTTACCGGAACATTCAACCCCACGGCGATCACGGTGGGGCAGCAGTCGACTCTGACGATTACAGCGCCTGCAAACGCGACTACGAGTTCGCCAACCTTGCTGATCAGCGCGAGCGCGACGGTGGATGGAATTGCGGAACCGGCGCAAACGAACGTGACCTTGAACGTCATGCCGATCACGACATCGTTCATCGGGCGCACGGTTGTCGACAACACCACGAATACGACCCTGGTGGGCGTCACGGTCTCGATGGTGGGGCAGGATGGCGCCGGCAACACGACACAGTGCACGGGGTCGACGGTCTCGGACGGCTCGGGTAACTTCGCGCTGATGAATTTGCCGCCGGCGTGTCTAGGGCCGCAGCTGGTGTCGTTCGTCGGCACTACCGTGACTTCGCCGCCGGGCCAGTACGCCGGCCTGCAGCTGGTATTCACGCTTGTTTCAAACACCGTGGTGTCGTCCCCGGTGCTGGTGCATCTGCCGCAGATCGATACGGCCGAAACGTTCATGGTCACCCAGAATTCCAACGTCGACCAGAGCTATTCGTACCAGACGATCCCGGGCTTATCGGTAACTGTGTATGCGGGTACGACTCTGACGTTGCCGAATGGGACGCAGCCGAATCCCTTCCCGCTGGCAGCCGTCGAGGTGCCTGTCGACCGGCTGCCCGACGTCATGCCGACGACCAGTTCGGGGGTTGTGTCATTCATCGTGGCGTTCCAGCCGGCTGAATCGACGGCGAGCCAGGAAGTCGCCGTCACCTTCCCGAATACGCTGAACTACGCGCCGGGAACCGATTGGCCTCTGATGACGCTGAATCCGACACTGGGCCGGATGACGCCATACGGAACAGGTACGGTGTCGAACGATGGGACGGTAATTATTCCCGATATCGATCCCTCGTCGGGAACGCTGCAGCACCGGTATGGGATCGTGCATTTCGACTGGCACGGGCCGGATGGCGGGCCTCCCGGACCTCCCGGCCCCCCCGGTGGCGGCGGCCCCGGCGGCGGCGACGTGGTCGATTATTCGTCCGGCGTGATGGTGCTGAGCGGGACCGATATTTCCTTACGCGGAACTCTGGGAACTATCCCGCTGACGCGCACGAACCGGAGTATGGTCGTGCAGGGAAACATCCCCGGGCCGTTCGGCTGGGGTGGCTTCCACAATTTCGAGTATCGCCTGGATACTCTCAGTCCGCAGAGCGCGTCGGTTATCAATCTGATTCTGCCCACGGGTACGCGGATACCCTTCAATCTGCAGGCCGACGGCACATTCGTGAATGCTACGGTGCCCGCATACGCCGGTTGGGTGATGACGGCGGCGGCGAATGGCACCACCACCCTGACCAGGAAGAACGGAAACACGATGACGTTCGTGCCGGGCATTCCCCCGACCGGTTCGGTACTCGTGTCAATGGCGGATACGAACGGAAACGTGACGAAGATTGTGCGACCGGCGGGACAGCCTTACTTTATCTCCGAAATCGACGACCCCGCGGGCCGCAAGTTGACTTTCCAGTATGGTGGCAGCACGGGCGGCTACAGCATTACTTCAATTACCGACTCGATCGGCCGCAGTGTCAACTACACGTATAATCCGGCCGGGTACCTTGCGAGCTCCACAAATTTGCTGGGCGGCATGACGACGTACCAGTACGATTCGAACAACAACCTCATTACAATTACCGATCCGCACGGCGGGGTCACCACCAATACCTACGACGCCAACGGGCGCGTGATCTCTCAGACTCTGCCTAACGGCGGAACTATGTCGTTCGCTTACACACTGGTGAACAGCCTGGTGCCCACCAGTCCCGTGCAGCAAACGGTAGTTACGGACCGCCGGGGTAACCAGACGACCTACCGCTTCAACACCGCGGGATTTCTTCTCGGCGTCACCGACGCCAGCGGTCAGGTCCGGAACATCATGCGACAGTCCACGACTAACCTCGTGCTGGGCATGACGGGCAACGGCGCGTGTGAGGAATGCGGGGATTCGAAGTACGGGAACGTTACTTTCACTTACGACCCGAAGGGCAACCTGCTGTCGCAAACCGATGCTCTCGGCAACACGACCACCTATACATACGATCCGGTTTTCAGTCACGTAACATCCGAAACCGATGCTTTGGGGAACACAACAATGTTCTCCTACGATGGCCACGGGAATTCCATCGGTAGAACCGATGCGCTGGGCCACTCCACTTCGACGGCCCGCAACGCAAACGGTCTGCCCATGAGCTTCACGGATGCGGCGGGAAATACAACCAAATATACGTATGACGCGCAGGGAGATCTGATCGGGATCACGGACCCGCTGGGGCAGACCTCAAAGATCAGCTATGACGCCATCGGGCGCGAGGTGGCCGCGCTGGACCCGCTCGGACGCGCTACGACCATCAGCTGGAACGCGATTGGGCAACCGTTGCAGATTGTCGAGGGGAACGGTCGAACGACCAAATATACCTATGACAATACGGGCCTGAAGCTGTCGGCTATAGATCCAAACGGCGGCACGACCGTGTATCAATACGATATGGCGGCGCGGTTGATGCAGAGAACCGATCCGCTGGGCCGAATCAGCACGTACAAGTACGACGCGAATAACAACCTGATCGGGGCGATCGACCGGCGCGGGCAGTCCGCGGTATTTGCGTACGACGGGATGAACCGGCGCATCAGCGAAACCTTCATCGATGGCACGATCCTTCGCACCTACGACAACGCGGGGCGCCTCAACCGGATCGTGGACGACCTGGGAGGCAATTACAGCTTTACCTATGATGGAGTAGGGCGCGTCAGCTCGGCAGTCAGTCCGAATGGCGTGATCAAATACACCCGCGATGCCGACGGCCGCGTGACGATGCGGCAGGTCAACAGTTCTCCGGCAGTAACCTACTCTTACGACAAGATAGGGAACATGTTGGGGGCGTCTATGACGGGGGCCTCTGTTGCGAGGACCTACGATCCCCGCGGCCTGCTGCTGACCAATAACCGATCCAACGGCGTAGACGGGACCTATACATACGACCCCAATGGCCGGTTGCTCACGATGATCGAGAAGGCATCCGGCAATACTCTGTTCTCCCGCGCCTTTACTTATGATGGAGCGGGTCAGATTATAGCCAATGCAGTGGATACGGGCCTCGCGCTGCAGACTCCGACCGCGCTGGGAGCGGTCGACGCGGATAACCAGGTCACTTCGTTCGGTTCGACAACTTTCAGTCACGACGCAGACGGGCACCGTCTTACCGAGAGCGCCTCGGCGGGTAACACCAGCTATGTCTGGGATCATAGAGGCCGGTTGCAGGGAGTGTCGTCGCCCGGCGGCGTGGTTACAACATTCCTGTACGATTACCGCGGCCGGATGATCCAGAAGCGAGTGGTTACCCCCACGAGCAATAATCTCGAGCGATTTATTCTGGATGACAACGACAATATCGCGGAGATCGAGTCGGGTATAACCACCGCCGGCAATCCAATCCCGATTCTCGACGGACGCAGCCGGGACGACATCATTGCCGTATTTAACGGCACGGGTGGGACGCCTCTTTTCCCGCTGGTCGATCATCTCCAGGATAATGCGGCGCTGACCGATAACGGCGGCAACGTTGTGGGCCAGGACTTCTTCGAGCCGTTTGGAACGAGCACGGTTTCCGGCATCGCCAGTCTGTTCCAGTTCACCGGGAGACTGGCCATCAACGGCCACCTCTTTTACGATCATTCGCGTTTCTACGACAGCTCCTCGGGCAGGTTCCTGAGTGAAGATGTCTTCGGCACGAGCGAGGACACCAATCGTTTCCGGTATGCCGGGGACAGCCCGACGTCCATTACGGATCTGGGGGCTGATGGAAGGCGTACGATGTTCCACCCGAATCACAAGCGCCCCTATAAGCTTCGTGGCGTCCATCAGCATTCGCACAAGGGCAAAGGTCATAAGGGTAAGGGACATCTCAGTCGGGGTCAGAAGAAACATCACAAGAACCATCGCATGGGCCGGGGTGGCCCGCGCAAGAGCGGCATCGTTCATTGCGGCACGGGCCGCTTCGGCAAGGGCAAGAAAGGAACTGCTTGCACCACCGTCCACATCGGCAAGGGCAAAGGAAAGCCCACGCACATCATCGTTCATTTCCCCAAGGGGGACGATGACGACGATGATGACGATGATGATGACGATGATGACGATGATGACGATGATGACGACGACGACGACGATGACGACGACGACGACGATGACGACGACGATGACGACGACGACGACGACGATGACGACGACGATGACGACGACGACGGCGGCGGCGGTTCGGGCGGCAAAGGCGGCGGCGCTGAATAAGGTATTGGGCCATTTGGCCCAATACCCGGAATCCGGGTTCGATGGCAGGAATTGGTGGGCAGCTTCAAGGCAGTTGGCGGGCGGAGGGGTAGGTTCAGGATATGACTTCAGTCAAGAAGAATTTATCGGGATTGCTGACACTGGGATTGATTGCGGGCGCAGCCACGCTGCAGGCCGCCAACTGCAGTTCCTCGACGCCAGGCCCCTGCAACTATCAATATATATATGACGGCGGCGGGCAGTTGACTGATGTCATCGACTCCTCCGGAACGGTCGTCGCTTATACCTATGATGCCGCCGGCAACATTGTGCAAGTCGGGCGGGGGATGGCAAGCGGTTCGCTCTCGCTGCTGAGCTTCAGTCCGTCGTCGGGTCAGCCGGGCAGCACGGTCAGCATCGTCGGTTTTGGTTTCAGCACAACCGCGGCCAATAACACGGTCAAGTTCAACGGTGTTGCCGCTACCGTGACAACCGCAACAGCGAATGTTCTTACCGTAACTGTTCCGCCAACCGCCAGTACCGGCGCAATCACAGTCACTGTCGGCGCCAATACTGCTACGTCCGCGGGGACTTACACGGTCATCGCAGCGCCTCTGATCACGTCTATCAGTCCGGCGTATTTACTCGCCAATCAGACCGGCGCGACAATTACCGTTACGGGTACGAACCTGACGGGTTCCACTCTGGCATTTCAACCGGCGACGGTGCCCCCTGCGATTGCCATCACCAATGCCGTCATTACCGCGACTACGGCCACGCTGACGGTCAATACGGCCAACGCCGCGGCGAGCACGGTGCTGGTGGCGACCAATTCTTTCGGCAGTTCGAGCATTTTCGCCAGTGCCGGCAACTCGATGGCGGTGCTGCTTCCGACGCAGGATAGCGACGGCGACGGCCTGACCAATCAGCAGGAAATCACCCTCGGCACCAACCCGCTCAATATCGACACCGACGGCGACGGAATGCCCGACGGCTGGGAAGTCAACTTCGGCACCAACCCGCTGGTCAATGACGCGAATAACATGTCAGCGGCAATGGACGGCCTGACGAATATTCAGGAATACATGGCCGGCACGGCTCCGAACAGCACGGACCGGACAGTGCCGAGTGTTTCGAATCTGACGACGGTCACCAACGCCCAGGGCACTTACATCAACAGCGCCATTACTCTCGTCTTCAATCATTCGATGTTGAACCCGACCCAGATTGCTTCGCTGCAGGCGATCCTGGCGAAAGACACCAATGGAACGCTGACCGTTACCGGCGGCGGACAGACCGTTGCCGGGACAGCGACGTTCACGTCAAACGGGAATCAACTTACGTTCCAGCCGGCGGCGAACCTGGCCGTTTCGACAACTTATACCGTGACTGCGACCGGTTTCCGTACCTCGCCAACCGGAATCATCATGACAGCGCCGTTCACCGGGACGTTCACTACGAACGCGGTCGCGGACCTGACTCCGCCGACGATCACCACCGTAAGTCCTTTCTCCGGCCAGGGCAACGTTCCTACCAATGCGTCGTTCTCGATTCAGTTCAGCAAAAAGATCGACGGCACCACGCTTTCGACGGGCATCGGTACCAATGGTTGCAGTTTCCCGACAACCAACGGCCAGAATCGGTTCGAAACGGTGATGATGTACGACACCGTCACCGGTTGTTATCTTCCTGGTACTTTGACGCTGGACTCGACCAGCACCATAGCGACCCTGAAACCCACCAATCCATTGCCCGTGGGGCGTCAGATCAATGTTTATATCAACCAGACCGGCTCCATCACGGATCTGGTGGGCAACAAGCTGGGCGGCAGCCCTTCGTATGACTTCTATACGGGATTCAGCGCCGATACAGCAGATCAACTGAAGTTAAGGTCAGCAAATTTCCCAT
>CAWBIS010000046.1:0-32611 GCA_963788485.1 Terriglobia bacterium | reverse complement strand
TTATTGGAAAGACTCAACGGGCCCGAGTAGAGCGCGTAAAACCCGCCGTGATACTGGCCGATCGACGTCGCCTGATAGTAAAGATTCCAGCGCTCGTAATCCACCGGGACCGGGACGCCGTTGTCCTGCGCCCACGCCGGCGGAGCGGCGAGACACACGAGAAGCGTCAGTTGGTACAGGCGATTGAACATCGGAATTCCGGCTTGAGCTGTCGCGAGAGGCGAGCGACGGCACGAGGCTCCGTCCACACCAGCGTATACCCATGGGGGTATATTTGTAAAGCCGCTGAACGGCCCTCAATTTCGTGTTCCGGCTTCGGGTGATTGAGCCTGGAGGATCGAATTAATCCGGGTCTCGAGCTCCGCTACCCGTTCCTTGAGGTCGTTGATTTCCTGACCCTCCGGATCGGGCAGCTGGCCGTGTTCGAGGACGCCGTCGGTTGCGGCCCTCATCCTGACCACGCGTCCCGGAATGCCGACGACGGTCGAGTGATCGGGTACGGGGCGAACCACAACGGAGCCCGCGCCGATCTTCACGTGATCGCCGATACGAATGCTGCCAAGAACCTTGGCGCCCGTGCCGATGACGACATGGTTGCCGATCGTGGGATGCCTCTTGCCCTGCTCGTTTCCCGTTCCCCCCAGCGTGACACCCTGATAGATGAGCACGTCGTCGCCGACCTCAGCGGTTTCGCCGATCACCACGCCCATGCCGTGATCTATGAAAAACCGGCGGCCTATTTTCGCACCGGGGTGAATCTCGATTCCAGTCAGGAAACGGGACACCTGCGAAATGAAACGAGGCAGAATGGGTATGTTCGATTCATACAGATAGTGCGCCAGCCGGTGCATCCACACAGCGTGGAACCCGGGGTAGCAGAGGACGATCTCGAGCACGCTCTTTGCGGCCGGGTCCTCGCGAAAAATGGTGTCGATCTGTTCCCGGAAGGCGCCGAACATAATTAAAGCGAATCACCAATCAGGCCAGCTGTTGGAGCTGGCCCGTGGATGCCGATTGCCAATCGGCCGCAGACTATCCATCTGCTAGTGCGCCGAAGCTTCGGCCTCTTTGATGACCGGCGGTTTCGCACCGGGCGGAATCGGCGCAAGCATCTCCTGCTTGGTATAGATCAGCGTCGAAGTGTTATAACTGGCCACTTCGAATCCGTGCCCGTGCGTGATCGCGTCCGTAGGACACGCTTCGACGCAATATCCGCAGAAGATGCAGCGGTTGTAGTCGATGTTGTAAACCTTGGCGTACCGCTCGCCGCCGCTGATGCGAACCTGATCGGTATTCTCCGCCGCCTCGATATAAATGCAGTTGGACGGGCACGCGGCCGAGCAGAGGAAACAGGCGACGCATTTTTCCATCCCGTTCTCGTCGCGCTGCAACACGTGCACGCCGCGAAAACGTTCCTGCAGTTTGGGCGGCTCGTCCGGATAATTTTCGGTCACGGTGGGAGACATCATCTCCTTCATCGTGACGCTCATGCCTTTGGCTACGGCCGCGGCCGCGCTGAACACATCGCCAATGATGTTTGCCATCAGTCTATATGGTAGCGGAAGTCCACACGGGATTCAGTTTTTTGATCCTCAGCCAGGGCGCAGGTCCGGAACGTAGTCGGTTTCGGAGAAGGGCTCGACGTGAAATCGTTCGCCCATTTTCTCGAGTGCGGCCCGGTTGAAGCCATCGGCGGCGAGCGAAATCGTGCCGTCGGTCTCGACCAGAAACAGCGAAGGCACGCTCGTGATCTGGTAGGCGTTGCTGGCCGGCCATGCCCGCGGAACGTCGATCAACGTCGGCATCGAGACGCCAAACCGTTTCTGAAATTTGCGCGTGTCGGCGGCATCGTCCTGCGAGATGGCGATCACACGCGGCGCCCAGGCTGCGGCGGAATCGGCGAGCTTTTGCAGAAACGGGAAGGTCAACTGGCAGGTGGGGCAGGAGATCTTGAAAAACGCCAGGAGCACCGGTCCGCTTTTCAATGCTTCGGTCAGTGTCCAGTGATGGCCTTCTAGATCCGGGAGCTGAACGTCGGGCGCCGGCGCGCCGGGCGAAAGCATTCTGTAATTCTACTCTTCCCGCAGGCGTTGCACAAACGAGAGAATGTCGAAGCGCTTGATTTCACGCCCTGGGAAAAAGCTGTTGATCGCGTCCGTCTCGTCCTCGAATACCTCGAAAATGGTATCGATCTTGGTCATCACGATCAACTCGATATTGCGGCGATTGACGTTTACAAGCTTGGCCACGCCGTTGGCATTCCGCACTCGGGTATTGCACATCACCATTGCGCCGAGGCCCGTACTGTCCACGTAATCGACGGCCAGCATGTTCAGAATCAGTTTCGGTTCCGGCGCCGCGGCGATCTTCTCGAAAGCGTCGCGAAACAGCGACACTTCCTCGCCCATGGTGATGCGGCCCTTCAGATCCATCAGTACTACGCCTTCGCGTTCTCGGTGGGCAATCTCGAGGCTCATGTCACCTATCAGTCTAAGCTTTGCGCCGTCATGCGGAAACGGACTTTGCCGGTCCTTCGATTCCCAACGCCGCGGGGTCGGCAGCCGGATATCGCATCTTCAACGTTTCGAGCGTCTGAATCACGATTTCTCCCACGGCGAAATTCCGGAACCATTTGTGATCCGAGGGAATTACATACCAGGGTGCGTCCTTCGTGCTGCAGTTCGAGATAGCGTCCCGATAGGCCGCCTGATACTCGTCCCAGTACTTGCGTTCGCTGAAATCCGCCGCGGAAGCCTTCCAGTTCTTTCGCGGATCGGTCAGGCGCTGCATAAACCGCTTCTCCTGCTCGCCGCTGCTCATGTGCAGAAAGAACTTGAGAATGTGAACGTTACTTTCGCTCAGAATTTTCTCGAATTGGTTAATGGCGTCGTAACGTTTCTTCCAGACCTCACGCGGCACCAGTTTGTGAACGCGCGCGACCAGAACGTCTTCATAATGAGAGCGGTTGAATATTCCGATGGCGCCCTTCTCCGGAACCGCTGCGTGGACCCTCCAGAGAAAATCGTGATCGAGTTCCCGCGTGGTCGGCTGTTTAAATGGAGTCACGCTGCAGCCCTGCGGATTGACGCCGGACATCACGTGCTTGATAGTGCCGTCTTTGCCCGCCGCATCCATCCCCTGCAGGACAATCAGCAACGAGCGCTTATGCTCGGCGTACAGAAGATCGTGCAGAGCGGCCAGTTTTTCGACGTGACTCGCCAGCCCCTTTTCGCCGCGGGATTTCGAGACGCCATACGTATCGTCGGGAGCGTAATCCGACAACTTGAACTTCGCTCCCGGCGCGACTCTCAGTTTGTCAATATCCATTCCGTCATATTAGACACCGCCGATGGTTCGCGTGCGCGGGCGGTCCTCCACCACATCTCCGGTGACGACATCCTTCTCAACGATCGTGGCGCCGGCAGGTTCCACCGGTGCTACGCGCTCCTCCGGGACGGTAATGGTCGATCTGCTCCTTGGCATCGGCTTGTCGGATGTGGCGAAATCCGCTGCCGCCTCGTGAGTGGAGGAAACATCTTCGGCGCCGCTCGACCGCAGAATATCAGCGCCGCGCTTCGCCCAGTCGTGGCTGTCGCAATGTACGGAGAGAAGGATCCCGCCATGCTTCACGCGTCCTTCATATCGCTTCGCTTCGTATTCCGGAATCCCCATTCCGACCAGAGCGCCGACAATTCCGCCCACAGTTCCGAGCGCGCCCGCGCCTGCCAGCGCCGCCACTATCGGGCCGGCAGCGATGAGGGGTCCAATCCCGGGAATCGCCAACAGACCGATGCCGGCCAACCAGCCGAGTACGCCGCCGACCACCACTCCCGATGCGCCACCTGTGGTGGCTCCTTCGGGAGCTTTGGTGTTTTTCTCGTGCGCGAAGTCCTTCGTGCCCGCGTTATCGGGGAACAGTGCGGAGATGTCCGTGTTCCGGAAACCGGCGCGGCGAAGCGCGTCCACGGCCTCCTCAGCCGAGTCCCGGGTGTGGTAAATGCCGAATACGGCAATGTTCTTTTCCGCCATAGAGTTTTTCTCCTGCCAAGCTGGAATGTGCAACAACCCTGCCAAAGATCTCTTTCGCACCCCGCATGCGAAAATCGTCAACGATGCCTGCATACGAAATCGGCGCCAGGCGCGAAGAGACCCTGCAGATTGGCCATGATCAGGCGATTACCTTCCTCGGCCTCGATGGTCCGCGCGTTCTTTCCACCCCCCAAATGATTCTCTACATGGAGCGCGCGTGCCGGAATCTGATCCTCGGGATGCTGGACCCGGGCTACGATACGCTTGGCACTCACGTGAATGTGGCCCACTGTTCGGGCGCCCCGCTCGGTTCGACCGTGATCTTTACAGCGGAGCTTCTGGCGGTGAACGACCGGCGCGCGGAGTTTCGCGTGGTGGCTCGCCGCGATCAAATAATCGTGGGTGAGGGTACGCATCAACGGGCGATTGTGAACGTCGCCCGCTACGCGGAGAAGCTCAGGAACAAACCCGTTTAGGTTAAACTGACGCTTTATAAGAAGATGGCAATCAGCGCGGAACTTCTCGAGATTCTGATCTGTCCGGCATGCCGGGCCAAAGTGGAACTGAAGGCCGACGGCAGCGGCTTGCGTTGCGTCTCCTGCCACCGGCTATATCCTGTTCGCGACGAGATACCGGTCATGCTTATCGATGAGGCAACCATCGATGAGTAGAGCCGATTAAGACGCGTGGTGCCCCTCCAGACCGATATCGTCGACCGGCTCTCGCCCGGCAGCCGTGTCGCGGTCATTCGCCTTCGCTCACTCGGCGATTGCGTCCTCTCGACGCCGGCGCTCCACCTTTTGAAAAAGGCTCGGCCCGATCTCGAAATTGCCGTTGTGGTGGAGGATAGGTTCTCTGCCGTGTTCGAGAATAACCCGGATATTGACCGTATAGCGCCACCGCGGGCGAGCGCCTTGCGGGAATTTGCGCCATCGCTCTGCCTGAACCTGCACGGGGGCACCCGGAGCGCCAGGCTGACCCTGCTTTCCGGCGCTCGGTTCCGCGCGGGCTTCGATATCTTCCGCCCGGGCTGGATCTACAACACGCCGATCCCGACCGCACAGGAGATTCTCGGCGTCACCCGCCGGGTGCATACCGCCGAGCACGCGGCGTCGGCCATGTTCTATCTTGGCGTGCCGATCGCCGACGTCCCGCGCGCTCGCATCGCCCCCACGCCAGGCCGTTCCGCGTGCGCCCCGGACGCGCCGTATGTCGTCATTCATCCGTTCGCCGCAACGCCCGAGAAGACCTGGCCGTCGGTCTGTTTCATGAAGCTGGCGGCTTACATCGAGGCCGAACTGAAAATGCAGCCTGTTCTGATCGGCGGACCAGGCGAAGACCTCTCGCCTTTCAAGCGATGGCGTACAATTGCGGGTGCGCCGCTCGGAGAAGTCGCACGGCTCTTGCGCGACGCGGCGTTCTTTGCCGGGAATGATTCGGGTCCGGCGCATATAGCGGCCGCATTCGGCATTCCCCAGGTCGTGTTTTTCGGACCGTCCGATGCCGAAGTATGGGCGCCCTGGCGCACTCCCGCCGAGGTGCTTAAGGCGGAGAGTCCGATCGATCCGATTCATTCAATATCAGTGGAGCGGGCCGTACTGGCAGTCGAACGTTTGCGCGGAAGCCTATGAAGCTGAATATATGAAAGAGTGGACCCGGCTTCTCGGATACGCGCGCCGCTACTGGTTTCTCCTGATCGTCTCGGTCGTCTTGATGGCCATCTTCGGCGCCATGACCGCGACCCGGGTGCTGCTCATCAAAGTTGTGCTGGGGCGCGTGCTGCAGCCAGGCCGGGACGGAATGCCGGACCCGCTTTTCACCGTCCCCGTCATCCATTACCCCATTTATCTGGAGCAGTTCTTCCCGCAATCCATTCACAACATCTTCACCATGGTCGCGATCGCGATTGCGGTAGTGTTCGCCCTGCGCGGACTCTGCGATTACCTGGGCGATTACCTCACGAACTTCGTCGGCTTCTCCGCCGTGACCGACCTGCGCAATCAGGTCTTTGAAAAGGTTTTGCGGCACGGCGCGGCGTTCTTTGAAGCCACTTCGACCGGGCGCCTGATGTCGTCAGTCATGAACGATATCGACAGGATTCAGGTGGCGAGCTCCGACATGCTCGCCGATCTGCTGCGGCAGATCTTCTCCGCTGCCGGCCTGCTGCTGGTCGTCTTCGGGACCGACTGGCGACTGGCCTTCTTCAGCCTGGCGCTCTTTCCTTTCGTGCTTCTGCCCACCGCGCGGCTGGGTAAGCGCATCCGCCGGACCAGTCGCAAAACCCAGGATGCGGCGGGCGATCTGAACCAGGTCCTGCAGGAAGCCATCGCCGGCCACCAGGTGGTGAAAGCGTTCGGCGCTGAGAAGTATGAAGCGAAGCGCTTCCGCGCGGCGGGTGACCGGCTGTTGCGCACGAATTTGCGTTATGTCCTGATCCAGGGTATTCCCTCGCCCTTCATCGAAATGATGGGAGCGCTGACGTTCATCGGCCTGCTGTGGTATGGCCGCCAGGAAATCAAGAACCACGTGCTGCAGCCCGAAGCCTTCATGAGCTTCCTCGCCGCGCTGCTGTTTCTGTACGAGCCGGTCAAACGAATTACCAATCTGCACAATATTTTTCAGCAGGCGCTGGGTGCGTCGGAAAAAGTCTTCGCTTATCTGGATCAGCCCGAAGAGATCGAAGATAAACCAAATGGGGCCAGACTGGATCAGTTTCGCGACCGCCTCTCGTTTGACAATGTCAGCTTTCGCTACCCCGGAGCCGGCGGGATGCAGTTGCACGGAATTTCGCTGGATATTCCGGCTGGAGAAGTAGTCGCGCTGGTCGGCCCCAGCGGAGCGGGGAAGACGACGCTTGCCAGCCTGGTTCCACGCTTCCGCGACGCGGTCTCAGGGACTGTGCGCATCGACGGCGTCAACGTGCGCGATCTCCGATTGTCATCACTGCGGGACAAGATCAGCGTGGTGGCGCAGGAGACATTTCTATTCAACGACACCGTCGCCAATAACATTGCTTACGGGATGGAGAAGTATGATCGTGCGCGGCTGATCGAGGCATCGCAGGCGGCTCTGGCGCACGAGTTCATCGAAAAACTGCCGCAGGGTTACGAGACTGTGATCGGCGACCGGGGCGTAAAGTTATCCGGCGGACAGCGCCAGCGTCTCGCCATCGCGCGCGCCATCCTGAAGAACGCGCCGATACTGATTCTGGACGAAGCCACTTCGCATCTCGATACCGAATCGGAGATGCTGGTGCAGAAGGCGCTGGGGAACCTGATGTCGGGACGGACGGTCATCGTGATCGCGCATCGCATTTCGACTATCCGCCGTGCGGACAAGATTGTGGTGCTCGATCGCGGACGGATCGTCGAGATCGGGACCCATGAGGAATTGATCCATCACGGCGGCATTTACAACCGGCTGCATGAGTTGCAGTATCTGGATGTGGACGCGGGCGTCGACGCGTGAGGGGTGGAGTTGACGTGCGTTTACGCGGTCTGGAGACATCGGTTTCAATCGTACTGGCGCATAGCCGAACGTAATTGAGGCTGCGCTGGGTTTGGAGCGGGATCTGATTCGCGAGCGAACCGTGACCGGGACCCGGGGGTGTTTCAGGCCTTTAACGATGCGGTGTACCGCGGCTCTTACCGATGCGAAGACCGGCTGCGATTCAACCCAATCGAGTAGAGAACCTGCCGCAGTGCTGTGATTGGCAGCCGCAAGCGGAACCATGACCGCGAAGCGGATGCTCGACGAACCACCGTTGATTGTCGATACACGGGGCAACGTCCGCGATGAAACGACTGTTCGTGCTCACAATCATTTGGGCTTCCGCGCTGTGCGCGCAGGCGCCGAAGCTGACGCTGAAAGTTCACACTTGAGCCCATAGACAAATTCGTCGGCGCTGGTATCGATAATGTGATTGCCGTAAATGGCGATGTTGCGATTGATCGAAGGCACAGGAAAAATCTTCGTTACGTCCTCGGGCAACTGGCGGCTGTATTCCCAGAGGAGTTCGCCCGTCGCTCCGTTGATCGCCTGAACCATGTCGCTGGGGATTGGCAGATAGAGGACACCTCGGTAGGCCAGCGGAACGGCTTCCTGAATGCCCGGGCCCATCTCGCGCGTCCAGATCATTTTGAGCTTGCTCACGTTCCCTTTCGTGATCTGATTCAGAGGGCTGTAGCCCCAGCTGTTCTGTGTGCGCCGCCACTACAGCCAGTCGCCGGGATCGGGATTCTGCAGCATCTGATCGGTGACTGCCGGAAACGCGCGCGCTGGACTCTGAGGTCTTGCGGGCACCATGAAAAGGACGGCAAGGGGGAGCAACGACAGTCGTTTCATCGGAATTGTCCAGGGTCCTATTATGCCCATGCGGGAGAGCGACCTCCCCTCACTTCGGGCGGCCCGCGATTCTCCGAGTGCATCGTCCGCACACGCTGTTTTCGTTTGGGAAGCGTCAGATCACAGCTATTTCGAACCAACGGTCAGCGGCAGAGAGCCATCCGGATTATGCTGATCCACCGCGCGCAGCGCTACCGCGGCCATGGCGTAGTCACCCATAATCCAGGCGGCTTCGACTGTTCCGCGCTGTCCGAACGTCTTCACAACTTCGGAATAGAGTTCCGGGCTGACTTTGTGTTCCCGAAACAGCGCCCGCCCGAACCGAATCATCAGCGCGTCCTTGGCGGGGACTCCCTTCAGGTCGCGATTGAACTGTATGGCCTGAATCGTTTGTTCGGACACGCCGGCGCGCTTTGCACCCGCTGCATGGCCTGTCCATTCGAAATCTTCGTCGAATTCGCGCGCCGCGATCAGCGCACAGATTTCGAACATCTGCGAACCGAGCACGGTCGCGCGCAGGCCCGAGTTGAGCGTCCGAATCGACTCGGCGATCGGCGGGCTGTACAGCGAAACCCGCCCCGGCGCCGTTTTGGAGACGTCGTCGAAAACCTTCTTGTCACCGTCACTTAACTGCTCCCTTTGAATCAAAGGGAGGCGAGAGCCGGATTGCGGATCGATATCGGGCGGCAGCTTCGGATTCTGTCCGAATGTCGATGCCGCGAAACAAATGAACATCAGAACTCGCATTGGGCAGTCACTATATCAAGTTCCCGTCGTCGATTCAGCCCCAGATCGGCATATACTGGACGCAATCGTCAATCAGGAGGATTTCCCGTGAGCTTCCCCAAAACCGCCTGCGTTGCCGGCAGCTTGCTGCTGGCGATGGCAACCGCACCTTCGTTCGCTGAATCGATAAACCCACCCACCACGCCCCAGACTGCGCCCATGAACGCCCGCGAGAAGAAGAACCTCGACATGGTCCTGAACTGGTGGCGCGAGGTCATCGACGGCGGCCACCTGGAGCTGGCGCCGAAATATCAGGCGGAGGATTACATTCAGCACAATCCGAACGTGCCCACCGGGCGGGCCGGATTCGTCGAGTTCTTCTCGAAATTCGCCAAACCGAAGAACCCGATACCCGACCAAATGTCGAATCCGCCCGTTGTGATGGGCGCGAAGGGCGATTTTGTCTGGCTCGTGTTTGAAAGCGAACGAAAGGACCCGCGGGATCCATCGAAGACCTACCACTCCAACAGCTTCGATGTGCTCCGCATTCAGAACGGCAAAGTGCAGGAGCACTGGGACAGTGCGCAGAAGAATAAAGGCTCGGGCGCAGTGGCCACGGGCGTTTCACCGAAGCCGCCAATGCAGTGGAACACGGGGAAGCTTTCAAAAGAGGAGCAGCAAACGCTTGCTCTGGCCACGGAAGAGCTGAAAGACATGCTTCAATACGGCCACCTTGAGCTGGCTGATAAAACGATGGACCCGGGTTACATCCAGCACAACCCCAATGTGCCGCAGGGACGCGATGGATTCAAGCAGTTCATGAGCCGGATTCCGGGGCGCCGTCCCGAAGACGCGAAACCGATTCAGGCGGCCTGGATCAATCCGCCGGCGTTAACTCTGATCGACGGTCCCTACAGCCTGATGATGTGGGACCGGACGGCGAAAGATCCCGACGATCCGAGCCGTGAATACCACTGGGATCACTTCGACGTCGTGCGCGCCGAGAACGGCAAGATCAAAGAGCACTGGGACGAAGCCGTCATCAATCCGCCGCAGCCTGCAAGAGGAAACTGATCGGCCGGCGGCTACGGCCTGGGGCCGTAGTGCGGAATTGGTTTGCCGATTTCGCAAGCTCCGGGATCGGACGCCATTCGAAGCCGAGCGAAACCAGCGTGGCCGGCTCGACCGTGAATTGGCCGGCGGTTGTGTTGTTCCGGGCATACGAAGCGGGCGCGCAAAGAAGCGGAAGCGCGGCGATCGCGGCCTGAAGGCAAACAGGCAGAGGTTCCTCATGTCAGTTTTCGCTGACTCTCTTCACCACCAAATGATATTGGCGAATCGTCGTGTTTTCGCGAGAGCCGGAGATGTCGATCTGATCGTTAGTAAACGTTCCGTTGGCGACATTGTGAAACGGATTTCCACCGTTCGCCTTCACCTCGGGATCGTTCCATCCACAATCTTATAAACGCTCTCGCCGGGCTTGCCTTCGATCTGACCGGTTACGACATCGCCGACCTGCCGAAGCACGAAAACGGAATCGCCACCCCCGGACCAGCGCCCGCTGACGCCACCCTCCGCCCGCACGGCCCGCATCCGCTCGTAAGATTTTTCGTTTTCGAGACAGATCTCATCGATCAGCTCTGTATCGAGCTCCAGTTTCTGCGTGAGCTTCGCCGTCCACGGCTTCGTGTATACCTTTGGATCATCCACGGTGACTTCGAGCTCGAGCGTTCCATAATTCGGCCGGCGAATCCGCTCGGTGAGTCTGGAGGTTTCGCTCAACGGACTCCCGCTCATGTCGGCCCAAAGGTCATTGCGAAGTCCCGCAGTCTGGATCACGAGCGTATCGCCTTCCCGGTGCGCAGTGGAGTAGCCGGTCCAGCTGGGATTCTGATCCTGGGGCAAAGGCCGGCCGTCGATGAAAAGCTGCCGGTACATCGCGTTGACCTCATAACGGAGCACCAGCAGTTTTGGCGTATGCACCGCCTTCGTGAGATGCGGCATGACCCACGTTCGCGGCGGATTATCGGGCAGGCAACGCACATGCGGGTCATCGACGCCCTGATCGGCCGTGCGTTGTTTCACCAGCGCGCCAGACCACGGCTGATACGGCAGTCCACCGGGCATATCGAGTCCGAAGTTGCGCCCCAGCGGCGATCCGCCGATTTCGTTTCCGCAGTTGATGAAGCGGCTCAAATCGGCATCGAAGGGAATGATTCTCGCCGAAGGCGAGCCCGGGCAAGCCCAGCAGGGCGACCGCACGGATAACTTTTCATACTCAGTTGAACGGACGTCCTTCGTCTATAGCCAGCCAGGACTTTGCGCATTCTGAAACGACGGTCAGGTATTTTCCAACCTCGGCTTTACCGACGATCCAGGGATTCGGCTCGCCGGGCTTGCGCGCTTTGGTGCGATCCAACCGCGCCAGCGCATCGTTGTATTCGGTATGGTTTCCGATGATCACGTCGGCGCCCGCGCCCTCTGCAATATCCTTGAAGCGGTTCGCATTCGAAATGTAGGACTGCAGCATTTCCTTCGAAGTATTGGCGCCCAGCGCCGTGCCGCCCCACTCTATTGCCATGTGCCGGACGCCGTGATCCGTAACGGGTATGAGAAACGACATTGTGCCGGCGGTGTGGCCCGGCGTGATGTACATAGTAATCGTCGTATCGCCGAGAGTCAGTTTCTGTCCGTCAGTGGCATCGAGGTCGTGTGTATAAGGATCGCGTTCCCTCGCCGCCAGTTGCCAGTCCTGAGGACTCAGGATGACGTGCGGCTTATAAGTATCCTGGAGAAACTTCACCGCCCCATCGTGATCGCCATGAGCGTGACTGATGATCACGTATTTGATGTCGGCCGGGTCGAGGCCCAGCTTCTTCATGCCATCCACGATTTCGTCCTGTGCGGCATAACCGAACAGCGTATCGATCAGAATAATCCCGGAGGACGTCTTCACCGCCCAGGCGCTGTTCATTTTAGTTGTGAGCATGTAGAGATTGTCGAAGACCTGCCCACCTTCGGCGTACCAGGTTTCGCGCGCAGGCGTCGCGGCCGGTCCGCGGCCGCCAACTCCTCGGGCTGGGCCGCGGCCTGCCGGAGCGGAACCCGGAGGAGCGGCGAAATCCGGGCAGGCGAGATGCGCGGCTCCGATGTTATTGGTATTCAGCAGGAGCGTGGCGGCGGCTTTGTGTGCTGCACCGGTATCGGGCGTCTGCGCGAACAACGCGGCACTCAGGATCAGGAGGGCCGGAATTGCACGGATCGTGGTCATAGCGCACTAAGTTTATCTCGAAATCGCCCGCGTTCCCGGCGCGGACTTAACCTCGATACAATAGCTCCGCCGGAGGAATTCCAAATGAAGCTTGCGATTGGTTTATTCGTGATGACGCAGTTTGTGCTGGCACAGGGGCAGCCCACCGCGTGTGACCGGGCTCCCGTTGCGCGTCCGAACGCGGCGCCCGGCCGTGCTGCCGGCCGCGGCGCTCGTGGCCCGGCCGACCCGGCAACTCCGGAAGATATGGCGGAAATGGCCAAACTTCCGACGCTGCCGCCCTACAGATCGGGAGCCGGCGATGGCGATTACTCCATCGGGCCGGATTATGCACCCGCCCCGGAGCAAACCAAACGCGCCGGCGTTCCAGAAGGTAAAGTTATCGAGTTCATGATGAACTCGGCCGACAGCAAATTCTACCCGGGTGCTAATGGGCCTTTCGAGCGGCCGGTGTGCGTTTACGTTCCCGCCCAGTATGTCCCTGGAACCGTCGTACCGGTTATCGTGTCGGCGGATGCGTACGGGATGCACTACAGCCTGCCGACCATTCTCGACAACATGATTGCCGATCACCGGCTGCCGGTGATGGCCGCTGTAATGATTCAGAATGGCGGCGCCGAACGCAGCATGGAATACGACACCGTTTCGGCGAAGTACGCCGACTGGGTTGAAGCCGAGGTCCTGCCGCGCGCGGAAAAGGAGGCCAACGTGAAGCTGACGAAGGACCCCGAAGGTCGCATGACTTTCGGCGGTAGTTCGGGCGCTGCCGTGGCCCTGACGATGGCGTGGTTCAAACCGGAGCTTTATCATCGCGTCCTGTCGTACTCGGGCACATTCACCGATCTGCAGCACGGACCCGACGCCCCGCACGGCGCATGGGAGTATCACGAACACTTCATTCCCGACAGTCCGGCAAAACCGCTGCGCCTCTGGATGGAGGTCGCTGAGAATGACATTGGCGCCAACAGTCCTTCATCGAATCGACGCAACTGGGTCATTGCCAACGTGCGCATGGCTGCGGTGGTGAAAGCGAAGGGCTACCACTACCAGTTTGTCTACGCGAAGAACGCCGGCCACGTCGACGCCAGGGTCATCAATCAGACTCTGCCGCAGGCACTCGAGTTTCTCTGGAAGGGCTACCCGATTAAGGCTGCTCACGGAGTGGGTCGATAAAGACACAACGCCAGGCAAGTCGATTAAAGTCACAGCGGGCAGGAAGAGTCGTCCGATGTGCTCTTATTCCGCATATCCGAAGTACGTCAAGGGACCTCCGGAGACTGCCGAATCCTGGTAGCGCAGCGCGCGCTGATCAACCACACGGGCTGTTGTAAACCTATCCATCACACCAATACGAAGAATCGGGGCCATTCATTGGATCGATTGATGGCAGCGACTGTATAATTCGCACAGTTCATGCTCATCGAAAATCCTCTCAGCACTTCGCCGAGTGCCTACCCGGTGCTCGAGTGCTTTCACATTGCCGGATTCGCGCTGGCAATCGGCACGACGGCTCTGGTCGATTTCCGTCTTCTCGGCTTCGGTCTGCTGGGCCAGTCGCCGGCGCAGATCGCGCGCGCTTTCCAATGGTGGACGCTGGGCAGCCTCATAATAGCTGTTTTTTCCGGGTTACTGATCTTCTCAACAGATCCGGACATGTACTACCTCAACTGGTCGTTCCTCTGCAAAATGGCGGTGTTGGCTCTGGCGATTCTCTTCAACTACACGGTTCACCGTCGACCCGTGTACGGAACATGCTCGAACAGGTCGGGTCGTCTGATCGCAGGGGTCTCGCTTCTGCTTTGGACCGGCGTGATCTTCGGCGGCATTTTTGTCCCAGTGGCTCCTGGCGGTCTCCGATAAAGGCATGTTTCTTTCAATCCTGATTCGGATCGAGAACCTGGCCTGGTTTTCAGCTCTCCGCAGTTCCGCCTATGTCTATCCTGTGGTGCTGGCGCTTCATCTCACGGCCATTTCCTGGTTCGCCGGAATGATTGTTGCCACCGACCTTCGCCTTCTGGGGTGCGGCTTGCCCGACATTCCAGTGGGAGAAGTCATCCGGCGTCTCCGAACCGTAAAACGAATCGGGTTCGTCATCGCGGCAGGCTGCGGCTTCTTTCTTTTTGCGGCGAAAGCCGAAGAGTATTACTACAATCCCTTCTTCCGGACCAAAATGCTGCTTTTCGCTTTAGTGGCGATTCATGCCCTGGTATTTCATGGCAGCGTGTACGCCGATTCAGCGATACCGAAGGCAACAGTCGTGCCGAGGTGTGCAAAGCTGGCCGCGTGGCTATCGCTCGGATTGTGGCTGGGCATCCTTTGTGCCGGGCGTGCCATCGGCTATGTCGCGGGGCGAGCCGGAATGCACTACCGATAACCCGGCGTTCGGCGGCGCTTTCATATCTCATGACCCCTGGAAAAGAGCGCCGGCAGATCAGGATTCTGCGCTTGCAGGGACATGTAAACTTGTTTGTTGCAATCCCCGCTATTCGTGCAGGCGATAGCGGAACTGCCGTATTCAGATGCCGACGCGGCGTCTCATGCTTAATGGCTGCACCCGCGGCCTGGGACGCGCAGGCTGCTGCGTCTGGACCTTCGGAACCGCGCTTCTGAGTAGCGAGCGAAGCCACAGAGTTCCGGGATCGCGATCCCGGGACTTGTGCCATTGCATGGACTCCTGGAACGTAGCGATCTCAAAAGGCGGCTTGATAAGCTTCAGCGGCAGGTAGCGCTTATAGAACATTGCCAGGCGCTGATGCAGCGTCGAAATCCTGTGACTCCCCACCAGTAACTGCGGAACCAGATTGAAAGCTGTCGTAACCACTTCAACTCTGCGTTCATGGCCGAATCTCTCCATGAACCATTCATCGAAGGTGGTAAGTTCCTGGTGCTTGCCAAACCGCACCACAATATGTCCCATGGCGAGGTAATCGTCGAGCGAAATGGCGGATTTGACTCGCGTGTTTCCGGACCAGACCACACAGGTGAACTCATCCTCGAACAACAGTTCGGAAGGATGTTCTGCCCCCACCCGCACCGAGGGGACAATGGAAAGGTCGATTTCACCGCGGTCGAGCGCGTCGAATCCTCCTTCCACATTAGAGATAAACTCCAGCCTGATACCCGGCGCGAACTGCTCGATTCGGGGCAAGGCTTCAGTCATCAGCACGGTCTCGACATAGTCGGACATAAGCACCCGGAACTTACGCGTCGACGACGAGGGATCGAAGACCGGGTTGTTGTTGAGGATGGCCTCCGCCTGCAACAGAAAATTTCTGACAGGTTCCACCAAAGATTCAGCCACTGGTGTCAAAACCATCTTCCGGCCCACCGGGACCAGAAGCTGATCGCGGAAGACTTCTCTCAGACGCGCCAGCGCGCCACTGGTGGCTGACTGGCTGAGATGCAGGCGATCGCCCGCGCGCGAAACGCTCTTCTCGGCGAACAACGCGTCGAGGGCGACAAGCAGATTAAGATCGAGGCCTCCAAGGTCCATTGGCTTGCTGTGGCTACTTCCTCCCGGTCTGCGGCGGGTTTTTCAGACTTGTATAGACAGCTTCAACGAACATCGGCGTAGTCCACGACCCGGTTAACGCGCCGAAGCGCGTGTCGTAATCGGCCGTGACGCGGGCAGCCTGAACCTGCGCGAGCGTCGCGCCGCTGCGAATGAGGTCCTGCACGCGATCGCGAATGATGACCAGCATGTCCCGATATTCAGCCAACTCCCACTCATCGCACACACGTCCACGCCCCGGAACGACCATCGTGCCGTCTTCCTCATCGTGCTTATAAACGGTGCGGTCCAGGATGAAAGTGAGCGCGTCCAGCTCGCCCTGGATACTGCCTCCGTTCTTTAAATCGATATGCGGCCAGGTCACGAGATTGAAAATGTCGCCCGTGACGAATACATCTGAGCGCCGAAAATGAACGATGCTGTCGGCATCGGTAACCGCATTCGGCATATAAAAGATCTCGACAGCTTCGCCGTTCTGGAACTTTCGCCGCCGCGCCTGGACGAAGGTATCGCTGGGCCACCCGTTGGACGGTGTCTTCAGGGCCATGAGATGATTCTCGACGTTCTGATGGCCTATGATCGTGGCGCCTTTGCCGGCGTCGATGAATTGGCCGGAGAAAAATGAACCCTGCACGCTCGGATCAAGTCCGGCCGTCCGCAGTTTCACATTGCCGCCGGTGAAGTCCGGCTGGAAGCCTGTGTTGACGATGAACTCAATCGGCTTGTCGCTCAGCTTTTTAATTGCGGCAACAACCTTATCCGTGATGGCGCCGGCGCCTGAGTTGACGACCATCGGTCCCTGATCGCCCACCTGGACAGCGATGTTGCCTCCATCGCCCGCAAGCATCAAAATGCTGCCCTGCACCGGCAGCACATGGATCTCGCCGTCATGCGGTGTGGGGTCGGGAACGCGGCTGGCCTGTGGCGGTCCCGCGGTGGGCTTCAGTTCAGCGGTTGCAGCGGCCTCGGCTGCTTTTTGGTCGTGCACTTTATCCAGCAGTTCTTCATACATCGTCACGGGGCCGCCGAGGGTACCCAGGAAAGGAAGCTTGTTCTTGTCCGCGAATTCGTGCACGAACGGATGCCGGCCCCAGAAGTAGCTTTCCACCTGATCCTCGGCGCGTCCGAGAATCTGTTCGCCATCGTCACAGGCGTATTGCCACGCATCGGGCTCCTTGATGCTGCGGCCCAGAGTGTAGGTGCGGCTGAAAGGTTCCGCCAGATAGACGGGATCGTTCACGACAGAAAAATAGGTGATGCGGTCGCCGTGCCGGATGAAGTGTTCGACCAAAGTGGCTTCATCGCTCTGCGGAATGCCGTTGGCGCGAATCCATCCGCGTTTCAGATGGGTCGTGTAGACGGTCAGCTGGTTGCCTTCATACTTGCCAGTTGAAAAGCCGGCCCAGGTGTGCTGCGCGTAGGCCGGAGGGTGCGGCCGATCGTCCATCCATATTGTTCGCGTGCCCTCAGCGATCTGCCAGTAGTTTTTGATGGCAACGAGGCGCTGCGTATAAGGGTCGCGTTCTTCCCAGAACCGAAGATTACCCGGTTGATTGTAGGTATAAGGCGGAACATAGCCCATGCATTGATGCTGCCGGCCCTGGATGCGCGACGGATTCCACGCCAGAGCATAGAGCCGCCCTGCTTCATTCAGAGGAATGCCGCCGTATTCCGCCAGCGCGCCGGAAGCGGTAATCAGACCGGAATCCTGAAACGGCAGCGGATACCAGCTGCCCGAGATGTCGACACCCGCGGGCAGACCGGTGTGGCCAGAGAAGTCGAGTCCCTGGCCGAGCGCGAATACTGAAGCAAGCGCGAGGAGCGAACCCGCGGATGCGGCTATTGTCCAGCGTCTCTTCATCCGATCACCCCCATTCCGTCACCACCGGGTTACGCACGGCCGGGCCTTCCATCCCGCTCCGTCCGGCTGTTTTCGGAAATGCGATGCGCTTTGGAAAGGCTGCGCGAGATAAGCAGGGTCCTCGACAGTACTCGTGACGACCAGAAAAGCGTTGCCATCCGGTTCATTGACGCGGTCAAGGTACTCACTCAGTACAGCGTTCGCGCTGTAGGGAACACCGTTCTTGCGCAGGTAGCCCGGCCGCATCTTCGTCGTGATTACCTTAAGCGAGCCAACCGGCTTTTCGCCGCGCCCGGCCGGCACGATTTCCCAGTTTGCTTTTGAATAGCCCTGCCATTCACCCGCACCGCTTTCGGCAGAGCCGAAGTGAAGCAGCCTTGTCTGCTGTCCGTTGTCGGCTTCGATTTTTAAAGTCTCGTCATCCAGCCAGGTGATATGCAGACGGCCGGGATTATTCATGACTGTGGCTGCGCCATAGCTTCGACACTCCTCGCCGGCTTGTTCGTCTTTGGCCGGGTCCCACGCATCAGCTATCTTCCGCCCGGTGGGATTGAGAGCAACACCGCCGAAGTCGCCCTTCAGCGGCATAACCATGCGATAGCGCCAGTCTTCCGTAACGACGGCAACCCAGTAACCGGTCAGGTCGTACAACTCGGCGGCTTTGGCTGTGCGCCGCGGCGCAGGCCCGCGGCCTCCCTGGGCATAAACCGTCAGCGCCGCGAGAAGACCTGACAGAAGCACACGCCCGATCATCAGAGTCCTTTCCTCCGCGCGATGTTGACTTCGGTGCAGGCCGCCATGACGTTCAGGAACTTCTGATAATCGCCGCGCCCGACCACAAACGGGTTTGGCTCACCAGGCTTGCGCGCTTTCAGACGGTCGAGCTTCGGCTGAATCGGGTCCATCAGTGGATGGTTCTGCAGTTCCACCTCGACCTTCGCCTTCTTTGTCTCCTCCTCGAAATGCGGTACCGATTTTGCGTATTGCGCGAGACCTTCGTCGGAAACAAAGCCGGGCGTGAGGATGGTGCCCCCATACATCGCAGCCATGCGTGTTTTACCCTTATCTTTCACCGCAAAGATGAAGCCCATCGATCCAGGCGTGTGCCCTGGCACTGCATACGGTGTCAGTGTGAAATTGCCCAGCACTACCGGCTGTCCTTCAACCAGCACCTGATCGTGCTTCGGCAGTACCGCCGGAGGTCCCCCTCTGCCGCCGCGCGCCGGAGGGTGTTCCATGAGATTCCAGTCGGCTTCCGAGATGTAAATCTTCGAGCCGAAATGCTCCTGAAAGTAAGGAGTGCCCCCGAAGTGATCCGCATGACCGTGTCCCACCACGATAATCTTCACCATCGACGGATCGAGACCGAGCTTCTGAAAACCAGGAAGGAGCTTTGTCTGCGTATCGTTGGCCGACAAAGCATCAATCATCAGCAGACCGTCCGATGTCTGGATCACGTATGCGACCGTGCCCTGGTCGCCGATCACATAGACGTTATCGAAGATTTTTGCCGGTTCAATCGGCGGATCGGAAGGACTGTTCGCGCGCGGCGCTTCACAGAAAAAGTGTTCTTCATCCGCCCAGCGGGGGCCGGCCATCTTCTTCGCGTTCTCGATGAGCGCTTTCACCGCATCGGAATCCGGCTTTGCGGGCGCGGTCGACGGGAGTTGCGCGAAAAGGATCCCGGCTGTGAGCAGGGCGATAAAAATTGCGTCTTTCATGTGTCCTCCCGGTTAGCGAATCACCCCGCCGGCTGGGTCCCGAATTCTCTTGTCAAACAGGTCCACTTCGTCCGCGGGCGCACACACGTCCTGAAGCAGGCCGGTCCACCCGTCCACGGTCTTGATCTGGTTCTTATCGAGCTTACGGAATTTTTTCAGATCGCTGATCCAGGGTTGAGTGTAGACCTTGGGATCATTGATGGTCATCGTCAGTTCCAGCACGTCATAGGCAGTGCGTCGATATCGTTCTTCGAGCACCATGTCCGCGCTGTGGGGATAACCATACTGGTCCACCCACGTTCTTTCATCCACGCCGGTGGTTGTGACTACGAACGTATCGCCGTCCCAGCGGCCTGTCGAATAGCCCCACCACGTCGGCAGGTCAGGATCCATCAGAGGCTTCCGCCCGTCGGTCCAGATGACTCTTGTCCCCCAACCCCATTCGATTTGCTGGATGATGCGATCGGGTAATACGCTCATTTCGATCGGATCGACGTAAATCAGCGCGCGCGTCGGACCCATCGGATTGCAGCGCTGGTAGGGATCAGTGTCGTTAGCCGGAGGCAGTGCACGACGCCGGCCGATGTCTTCCTCGGGATGGGCCGCCGCATCCGCGCTTCCCAGCAGGCGTCCGTACGATGGCTTATTCGCATCGAACATTTTCTTGCCGAACGCTGTCATCGGCGGAACTTTGACGGCGTATCCGCGATCGCCGCAGTCGCGACAGGTTCCACCGCCGCCGTATCCGCCCGGCGATCCATTGCGCGTCCAGATACCGGAGAGGTCGTGCTTGTCGTAGTTTTTATTATTGTTGGCGGGATTATGCGCCATGATGCCGCGGCCGCCCTGCGCAAACAGGGCAGTCGACAATGCGCAACTCAGAGCCGCTCCAATGAGTGCTTGCAGTGTTGGAAACCTCATTTGGCAAAACCTCACCTGGTTGGTTCTGCAGGCGCGGCAGGTGGCGCCGCAGGGCCGCCACGCGGCACCTCGCCAGGGCCGCCTCCGGCCACACCCAGCAACACTTCGCCCTTTTCATTGAGAAGCTTCAGAATGGCCCCGACCTTCGTGCCTGCGCGCGCGGGGGCCAGCGTGATTGTGATCTTCGTGCCGGGCGCGAGCGCCGCCTCTGAGCGCCTCTTCCCCCAGCCGCCCTGGATCAGCTGCGCCGGATTCGGATAAAACTCTCCGCCCCAGTGGCTAACTTCGCCATTGGCCTCGGTGACGTCAAAGAACAACTGCGGGTGCGGATTCGCGTAGTGGAACTCCGTCACCGTCCCCTGCAGCGTAACCGGATGCGACAGGTCATAGGACGCGCCCGTCCCGTGATGAGCGGCGGCCGGAATCGCTGCGGCCAACAACACGGCCAATACCAACCAGGGTTTCCTTCTCATGTGTTCCTTTCTATTGGGCTGCGGGCCTTGCCGGCGCCAGCACGGCAGGCGCGGGTTTGGCGAACCTTCCTGCCGGAATGGCGGCGTTTGCCTGAATTTGGTTAACTCTCCAGATCGATTGGCCGTTCGTCCAGGTAACGGTCCATTGGTGCGGCAGCTTCACGCCGCCCACGTCCTTGTAGTCCGCGTAATCGATTTGATAAGGATTCGTCCCCACAACCGTGCTCACATACCGGAGCTGTCGTACCAGCAGGCCGGTCTTGATATCGAAGAACAATTTCACTTTGGTTCGCCCGGACCCTGTGCCTTCGATTACCTGAACATCTTTGTCGCCCACGCTGGTCTGCGGAAATCCGCCGCGCCACCCGCTCAGCGCCCGTCGAACGCCCGCGGGAAAAAACAACTGCGCGTCGAGGCGCGCGCCATCCAATTCGGCGCCCGCCGCCATCGGCAGCAGCATCACCGGATTGTTTGGCGATGCGATCCAGCCCTGCGTACCGTCAATCACAGTAGTGGCGTCGCCGTTCTGCGTGTGAACGATGCTGGCCATCTGCGCCTGAGCGTTCACCCACAACTCGAACGGCACCTGCTGATGATAGGTTTCATAGCCTTCATACGTTCCACGGATCGTGAACGTGGTGTGATTTGCGCGCGCGGTCCCGGTCGCCGCGATGAACTGATTCAGAAGCTGGTCCGCTGAAGGGCCTGCGACCGGCTGCGATGGAATTTCGATCTCATTCGGATCCTCTTCCGGTGTCCCATACTGAACCGCAAGGCTGGGAATCTGCTTCGGCACTTCATTGCCGTGGTGACACGAATAACAAGTGATAACGGCACGCCCGCCGAAATTCGTTTTGTTGATCGTATTCACCATCATGATCATGTTGCGCGCGATGCGCTTGCGTGGCACGTCTTCGGCGAATTTCTTCCAGTCCTGCAGGCTCTCCGGCACATGGCAAAAGACGCAGTTCAGCCCCACCGACGCCGCAAAGAAGCCCATTGTGTCCATAAATTCGCTTACCGGAATTCCTTTAAGCACCTTCACGTTCGTGAATACCTGCTCGGCCATCGGCTGTTTGTCGGGCACAGCCGTCTGCGCGCGGAGCACACCGGCTGCAGCCCAGGCAGTCAGGATGAGTCTTCGGGAAATGCGCGGCAAGAACACACACTATCCAATCGCGATCAATTCGGCAAATCGATTGTTGAGATGATTTGCATCGGCCAGACCGATACCTACTCAGCCGTAGCGATTGCTTTGTGGGCCCTCGTCTTCTCCCCTGCGGAACGCAGAGAATCGAGACTGAGTGCTCCCCCTCCACAGACCGCGAGGAAAAGAAATACTGCGAGGTAGGCCAGAGTCTCATTCCCTCCGTTTCGAAGAGGCCAAATCCCGCGCGGAACAGACTCGACAAGGTATGCCGCGGCTAGTTGAATACAGGTGATCGCGGCAGCAAAACGGGTGAACAAACCGAAAAGCAGAAGCAGTCCGCCGGCAATTTCCCACCAGCCTGCAAACGCGGGGAGCTTGTCTATCGCCAGCGGCATCACAGCGGCTCGTCCTGCTGATTTGGGGAACATCCCGAACACGTGGCGATAGCCGTGCAGCGTGAAACAGAAGGCCATGACGATTCGCATGGTCGCTCGTCCCCAGGGTTCCCAGCCACTAAGGATCTCGCCGAGGCGGGAATTGCCGAGGCGCTGATCCAGACTCCAGTTACCGCCGCCGGCTGTTACGAACCACAACCAGGTGAAGCAGAAGATAACCGCCTCTTCCCCGCCGTTGCTGATAGGGAAGAACCCACGCCCGGCCCACTGATCGAAGTAAGCCACCGCCATCTGTCCACAGAGAATGAAAGCCACAAGGCGGGTAAAAAAACCGAGGGTGATCAGCGTTCCGCCAACCACTTCGAGTGGCCCGGCGAAGCCATGGAGGGAGAAAAAGTTGTGGTCGATCTGTCCGCCGGCGAATCCCCAGAGCTTTTCCGCTCCGTGCTGAAAAAATAAAAGCCCGGTCGCGATGCGAACGATACTCAATAGCCGCGAGTTCATCCGGACACCTATATCACAATTTCGGCGCGATTCTTGGAAATGTCTGCGTCTCCCAGGCCGAACCGATCCGGCATGGGTCACGCGGAACGCGGGAGCGCCAGACACGATCCCATCGAAATCGCGTGGAAACCGCTGGGCCGCCATAAGCGCCTGGCAACTGCCGCAGGCATCGTGCTCTTCTGCGAGGACGGCGGTATTTTTACCGCAGCCAACGCGCGAACCGGCAAGCGTCTTTGGCAGTGGCACGCCGAGCCGGTCTGGCGATCGTCGCCTTACCGGAAAAGCCGCGGCGCGAAATCCTTCAGGCAACGCCTCCAGGTCAGCCATTCGTGCGCTGTTCCGGGCGATTCGAAGTAGACGTTGTGAATCCCGGCCTGGGTCAATTGCTCGCTGAAGTTCTTGGTGCCGGGTCCTTCAGCGGAGCCGATTCCGAGAAACAGTACTTTCACTTTTTTGTTGAATGCCGCGGGATCGGCGAATGCGCCGTTGCAGCCGGTCTTCGGATCGAACGTGCCGCCCCTACCGCCGCAACTGCCGCTGAATCCGCCGATGTACGTAAATTTGTCCACATTGGACAGCGTTGTCAGGAACGTCTGCATCCCGCCCATCGATAATCCTGCCATCGCGCGGTGTTCACGACCCGGCAGGACGCGGTAACATCGCTCGATCGTGGGTATCAGGTCGGTCAGCATCATTTCCGTGAACGTAGCTCCCGTAAAGCTGGACAGACCGCCGCCCGGAGGGCCCGGTGCTCTGCCAGGACCCGCTGCGGGTGGTTCATTGCGCGGCGCAGGCACGAGCCCCCGGCCCGCGAAGATTGACGCATCCTCGCCTGGCTTAGCCGCGTTCAGGTTGTCCATCACGACGATCATCGGCTTCGCTTTGCCGGCCGCGATCAGGTTATCCATGATGAAGTCGACGTGCCCTTGTCTCGTCCAGCCGGTTTCATCCTCGCCCCAGCCGTGAAGCAAATACAACACCGGGTAATGAGCCTTCGCGTTCATTCCGTAATCCGGCGGTGTGTAGACAAATGCCCGCCGCCACCGGCCAGTGACCTTCGAATAGTACGACTGCTCGCTCACATGCCCGTGCGGAACATCTTTCGCCTGGTAATAATCCGCGTCCGCAACGGCCTCGGGAATTTCAATTCCGCTGTTGAGCCAGCCCGATCCGAAGAACGTCATTGTCGATGGATCCGCAACAGTGGCGCCGTCGACCCGCAGGCTGTAGTAATGGAAGCCGACCACGAGCGGAGTCGTGGTGACGGTCCAGATATTATCCGGGCCCCTGGTCATATCGAAACCACCGCCCACTCTCACCGACACCTTGAGCGCGTCCGGCGCGACGACGCGGAACATGGCGCGATGGTCGGGGTAGACGCAGGGATACTTTGCGCCAGGCACATTCAATGCGGAAGGCACACAGTCTGCTCCGCCGTCGCCCCGGCAAAATCCGCAGCTCAAAAGCATGAGTATGACGATTGGTCGCATGGTTATTCCCTGCACTCGAAGTTTGCCGCGTCTTCGGCGTTGCCGCTTCCTTTGTAATGCGCGTTCAGCGGATACGCGCAAAGCGGGCGGCTGCGTCCGGGGAAGTCGCGTCCCGTGGCGGTGAGGCTTTCCGGCGCCACCCCCTCTTCAACCCACCGCACCATCGCGCTGAGCGCGTCAAACGAATCGAGTGTCTCCGGGCCACCGGCGCAATGGCCCATGCCGGGAACGAGATAAAGACGGCTCCACGATCGAACCTTATCGTAGCCGCCGTTGGCTTTGGTCATGCGCTCGTAATAATCGACGGTGTCCTGCGAAGAGAACCAGGGATCGCTGTTGCCATGGTAGAAGAGCAGCTTGCCGTTGTGACCGGAGAAAGTGTTGAGGTTCGTCCAGCGCGCTGTTGTGTTGAGAGGCTCGACGGGATCATTGCGCACGCGTTCTACAGCCGCATCAACGTCCATGCCGATATCGGTGAATCCGGGGCCGACGGGGCTCGAGCCGCCATGCAGAAGGCCGGGAATACCCTGCGTTGATGCGATTCCGGTATCGAAAAAGAATCCGGCATAGACTTGGCGGCCTTTGGAATCCTTCGGACCCGCGAATCCTTTTTCGAGGGCGGCAGCCTGCGCCGATGAGAGGCAGCCGTCCGCTTTCGCGCCTTTGCAGACCAGGGTTTTGGGATCGAAGTGGCAGGCCTTCTGGTTGAAGATCATGCGATCTTTCACCCCGTCGAGCGCGTCGCACTGGTTGATGAGACCTTCGATCACGGTTTTCCTGTCGCTGTCGGAAAGAGCATCATTCGTGATCGGCTGACCTTTGTCATTTTTGGGCGCAATCTCGTTGAGCGAAGCGGCAACCCAGCGATCGCCGATGCCGGAGTAGCTCGTGCGCATGGCAGGCGAGCCGGCAATGACGCCATCGAAGTAAGTCGGATAACGCTCGGCCATGAGCATGGCTTCGCGACCACCGGTGGAACATCCGGCGAAGTAGGAATGATCGATGGGCTTGCCGTAATGCTGCGCGACGATGCGCTTGGCGATGTCGGCGAAGCGGCCGATGGCGATGTAGGCGAAATCGAGGCTGGCCAGTTGATCCTGCTGGAAGCTGGCATCAAAGCCGCCGCGGCCTTCGTGACCGGTGTCGGTGCTGGCGACCGCGAAGCCGCGCGCGAGTCCGGGTTCAGTGCCTGCCCCGCTCGCGCCCATCGGCGCTCCTACTGAGCCGTTGAGGCCGCCACCGCCCTGCAGCAGAAAGCGCCCGTTCCAGTTCTGCGGCAACGCAATCGCGAAGCCGATCCCGTAGGTGGCGCCCGCAGCGCCCCTGCGCCTGTCGATCATCCCGTCGATGCGGCAGTACGCTGGCAGCTTGACGGTGGAAGCCGGCGCGCCGCGGCCGGGAGGCGTCGATCCTGCCGGAATCCATTCGGTCTTCGTGACCTCAAGGTTCACGCCTGGCACCTGCAGTTGTTTCATCGCTGCGCACGCAGCGGCAGGGTCCGAAGACTGCGCCCGTGCAATTCCTGCCGCAATCAGAACAATCGCGGCTATCTTTGAGCTAAGGTCGAACATTCGTCACTCCTTCGTTGAGAGCAAAACTGTATTCGGTTTCGTCGATTTCGCGGAACACGCGAACCGTGGGATTGAAGATCCAGTTCAGCGTCAGTCCTGTGAAAAGCACAGCGGCAAATCCGGTGGCGAGAATGAAGCCATAACGTGGGCCGCCCATTGCGTCGCTGATCGCACCCATGGCGAGAGGCGCGAGTACAGCGGATAAACAGGTGAAGAACAGGATGACGCCCGCGCCTGCTCCGTGTTCCGATTTCGGCAGACAGCTGATGCCTTTGGAATTGATGGTCGGATAGATCACAGACATGAACAGGCCCGAGAGCGGGAGCAGGAAGATTGTCCACGCGATACCGCCAGCCACACTGGCTGCGAAACAGGCCAGGATCAGTGCGGAGAAAAGCGCCAAAACTCCGCTCCATTGAAAATGATTCAACATCCACGAGCCGAGGAATCGTCCGGCGGCGCGCAGGAGAAAAAAGATTGAGATGCTGTAGGCCGCTAGCCAGGCAACGCTCCCGTGATAACCGGCGACCAGCGTCGGCATCCAGACGTACACTGCTGATTCGACCGCCACGTAAAGAAATGCTCCGAGAGAAAAGGCGAGAATGTAGCGATTCGTGAACGCGGACATCGTGTTCGGCCTCGGCGCCCCGGCTGATTTAGCGGCGGGATAACGGACCCAGGCGGTGGTCACAATCAGCAGCACGCACATAGTTCCCGCGATCACGTAAAGCCATCGCCAGGACAGACCACGAAGCAGTAGACGCGCGAGAATTGCGGGGCCGATGATCGACCCTACGCCGAAGAAGCCTTCCACCGTGTTCATGATGGAAGTGTGCTCTTTCACAGACGAAACAATGTCGCCGATGAGAGCAAGCGCCGCAGTTTTAAAGATGCCGATGGCCGTGCCCGAAAGCGCCATCAGCGCACAGAAGTACCAGAACGAATTTCCGGCGATGAAGAGATAAGACGCGGCGGCGAACAGGAAGAGCCCGGCGATGATAGTGGTCTTTCGGCCGATGCGGTCGGCGAGTTGGCCGAGCAGGAAACCAGTCAGAGCGATGCCGCCCATGGTGGCGTACTGAAATGACCCGGCGGCTGTCAGGCTGAGATGGAAAGTTTTGACGATTTCCGGAATGATGATGCCGACTGAATCGGTGGTCATGGCGAACATCATGAACATGACAAAGGTCAGGGCTTTGATGGCGGTAAGATTGCGGTCGTTCATGCGATCGAGAACTCCCTTTGCGCACTCGCCATGGAGTGAGTGACCGAAGCTGACATCGTTTCGAGACATACGCTCAGCCGCGCCCACTCTTCGCCGCGCCGCCACTCGATTTGGATCGACTCGTCGCCGGACCGCAGAAGATTGAAATCGCCCGCGAAAGCCGGGTGAGAGTTGCGAAAGCGGATCAGGTGGAACAGCGATTGCACAACCGGGCGCTGCAACTGATCGTTCAGCTCGGCCGGTGTGTAGTAATGCCGATTGATGTCGCGGCCGACCCCTGTGCGGCGCAGGAGGTCGAGATCGTTCGACCCCGCCAGCAGCCCGCCGTAGTAGACCTGCGGTACGCCCGGCGCGAAGAACTGAATCGCGCGCGCAATCAGATATTCGCCGTCGCGCGCACCGAGCGCATCGTAAAAGGTGCAGTTCACCTGGTAGAGATCGAGGTTGCTGGCTGCGGCCCCGGTGGCCTGCCGGCTGGCGCCGCGGCTGCGCTCGTGAATCGTTTTTACGAGGGAGTCGATCTGGTCGGACGGCAGCAGGCCGGGCCTTTCCACCTCTCGGTTGCGCGTCGGGCCGACGTCGAGCACGCCGATCCCATCGTGAGTGTCCAGCACCGTGACCGCGTTGCGAGGGCTGATTTCAAGCCAGCGCTTGAGATGGCAGGCATCGCGACGGTACATCGTGTGGAGAACAAGCGGCGGCAGCGCGAAATCGTAAACCCAGTCGGCCTGCTTCGCGATTTCGATCTGATCCTGGTAATGCGTATGAATTTCGACCAGCACTTCGATCCCCAGGGCATTCGCCTGGGCTTTGAGTTCGGCGATGAATTCGATCGTCTCGGGGATCATGAAGCAACTGGTGCCCGGCTTCTTGATCGCGTAGCCGACGGCGTCCAGGCGGATGACGCGAATCCCCGCGTCCTGAAACTGATCGAGAATCCGCGTCAGATAATCCCTGCCTGAGGGATGGCGAACATCGATGTCGATCTGTTCGGAAGTGAACGTCGTCCACAGCAGATGCTCGGTTGCATCGGCCAGGCGAGTCTTCGTAAAAGGAAGCCCCGGCCGCGGCCGATAGATACGGAGAAGATCGGATTCCCGCGCTCCACCGGGAAAAACGCGGCCCATCGTAAGCAACATTCCGGCGAAAGGCGAATCATAGCCTCGCTCGTGGAAATCGAGAAACTGGGGGGACCGCGCAGAGATGTGGTTGACGATGAGATCGGCCATGATCTCCACGTGCTGACTGAGCGAGCGAATGTCGTCCCAGGTACCGAGACGTGGGTCGACCTTCGTGTGATCGATTGGATCGAAGCCGGCGTCGGCGCCATCGATCGGCCAGAAAAAGGGCAGCAGGTGGACTCCACCGAAGAGTCCTTTGAACGGACCATCGAGAACCTGCTGAAGTTCGCGCAGTCCACCACCGGAGAAGCGGTCGACATAGGCGATCAGTTGCACCTGGTTCTTCACAGAGCAACCGTCTCTTCGATCGTCCAGTCAGGGATCGCACCGTGGCGGCTGGCCACCAGAGCTCCGACTCGATTGGCGAAGGTTGCAATTTCGTCCACTGGCCACTCAGAGATCAACCCGTGCATGAAGGCGGCGGCGAATGCGTCACCGGCTCCGACTGTGTCGGCAACATCAATGGCGTGACCTTCCAGCTCGATGTAGTCGCCGTGGGCGAGCACAGCACAGCCGCGGGCGCCGAGAGTAACGCAAACAGCTCGCCAGCGGAAGCGGTCAGCTCCTTCGCGGCAGAATGCTTCCGCGCCGCGGGGAAGCCCGGTGAATTCCTGCACGCATGCAAGCTCTTCTTCGTTGAGTTTGACTACATCCGCAGTCCGCATCAGGCGCGTGACCAGCGGCGGCGACCAGCAGTCCGGCCGCAGGTTGAGATCGTAGAAACGTGTAGCCGCGGGTACTGCATTCGACAGCCGGCAGAGCGCGGCTTCCCCCAGCGGCGTCGATGCGAACAGCGTGCCATGATAGAGCCAACCGGGAGTGCGCGACGCCAGCTGTTCAATCACGCAATCGGAAATGTTAACGGCGTCGTAGGCTGCGGGGCGTTCGATCCTGAAACGGTTTTGGCCGCCCGGCCCCAACTGGACGCGAGCGGCGCCGGTCGGGAAACGGGAAGTCTTCTGCAGAAACGTAGTGGTGAGGCCAAGCGCCTGGATGGCCTCGGCAGCTTCTTCGCCCAGCGCATCGTTTCCCACTGCGCTCATCAGCAGGGCCTCGTGGCCGAGTCTCGCAGCGTGTGCGGCAAAGTTCAGCGGTGCGCCCCCCAGTCTCCGCGAACGGTCGAACTGATCCCACAAAACTTCACCCAGGACGGCGACAGTTCCATGCCTGGTTCCAGCCTGTAAATACAGATTGCCGTTTTCTGTGTGCAACTTCGGCACCGCAAGCAAGTATCCGGTGTCGGGATATGGATGTCAATCCGCTTTGGCGGCGCCGCACGAAGCGCGGACCACAAGGTGGAAGTTGAGCAGAATATCGCGCGCGGGGAGGTTCGGCTGGCGAAGCCTTTCCAGCATTGTGTTGACCGCGATAGCGCCCATGGCAGTACACGGCTGATGAATCGTGGTAAGTGGAACAGAGAGCAGGCTGGCGTATTTCACGTCGTCGATTCCGGCCATCCGGACTTTTGCGGGCACACTGACACCCAGGTCGGTCAGCGTCTTGAGGAGCCGAGCGGCTGTGAAGTCGTTCGCACAGACGACACCATCCGGGCGGGAACGCCTGAGCATATCTCTCACCTCCTTGTGGTCGTCCGGTTCAATTCGGAAGACCATGGGCTCGAAATCGGATTGTGCGCCCGCGATCGCCTCACGATATCCGGCGACACGTGCGTCAACCGTCGGCGCCGATCCGGGACGGCCGATGAAGATCACCCGACGGCATCCGCGGCGAAGAAGGTGCGACGTAACGGAATAACCGGCGCGGCGGTTGTCGATGCCAACCAGGTCGTAAGCACTGCGTGCCGGGTATGGAAGCAGATCGCGATCCAGCAGAACGACGGCGATCCCGGCCTTGTCAAAAATTTCGCCGATGGTGCGATTGATCGTGTCCTTCCGCGGAGTCAGTTCGAGCGGGGCAAAAAAGACTCCGGCAACCTTTCTGGCAACAAGCTGGTTGCAGGCCTGCGCAGCCTGCTGCTCGATATTGGCCGCGTCGCCCAGGGAACTGCCCCAGAGTAAAACGTGCTGACCACCATACTGTGCCTCTGCCATCCCGCGGCAAATCGGCTCAAAAATTTCGGTGCGGCCAAGCTCCGGGATCAGCAGTCCGAAGGTGTAACCGTTGGCTCCGGCATCCGCGCGGACGTAACTGCCGGACCCGGCGCGCCTCTCGATGATGCCGGTCAACTGCAGTTCGCGCAGTGCACGGTTCACTGTCGGGCGGGAAGCCCCGAAGGTTTTTACCAGTTCCGATTCACTCGGCAGGCGCTGACCCGGCCCGTATTGACCCGAAGAGATCGCCTGCGTTAGGTGCCGGCGCACTGCCTCGTGCTTGGGAACGCTGATCGCCACCACCTGATAATACAGGTTGCCGTGGCGGTCAACAAGCTGGTGTCGTTGACACAGAATTACGGCAGGGATATATTTCGGTCTGCGTTTCCCGGCTCGGGCCGGGACTATCTGTAAAGACAGGTTATTCAATGCGAAGG
Source organism: Terriglobia bacterium (assembly GCA_963788485.1). Taxonomy (GTDB): domain Bacteria; phylum Acidobacteriota; class Terriglobia; order Bryobacterales; family Bryobacteraceae; genus BOG-234. The sequence goes on along the minus strand of CAWBIS010000046.1, from coordinate 1,750 downwards.
TATATTTCTTTTCTTCCAATCGGCATTTTGGTGATTGCCTCCACCGGGAAAGCCCAACAGGCTGATGATTTCAATCCGCCGCGCGCGAACTGCTGCCTGCTTAACAGCGCGCGCGGACTCGCAGATCAGCTGCAGGACTGGAACCAGCTCGGCCGTTATCATCAGGCCAACGAAGAGCTGAAGAAACTGCCGGCCGACCCGAAGACAGTCGTGTTCATGGGCGATTCGATTACTGACTTCTGGCGGCTGGACCAGTATTTTCCGGGCAAATCTTATGTGAATCGCGGGATCGGCGGGCAGACTACGCCGCAGATGCTGGTTCGGATGTATCCGGATGTAATCGACCTGAAGCCGGCTGCGATGATCGTGCTGGCGGGAACCAACGATATAGCCCGCAATACGGGTCCGATGACCGCTGAACTGATTGAAGAGAATATTATGGCGATGACGGAACTCGCGCAGCAGCATGGCATCAAAGTTATCCTCTGTTCAGTCACGCCGATCAGCGATTATCCGTTCCTGAGGCAGCAGAGCGCCGGTACTACGCCGCCTCCGGTCGCAGGCCCGGGCCGCGGACCGATTCCGCGCGTGAAGATGACGGACGGACGTCCTCCCGCCGACATCCTGAAGCTGAATGCGTGGATGAAGGATTACGCGGCCCGGGTGAATGCGATTTACGCGGATTACTTTACGCCGCTGGTCGACACGAAGGGATGGCTGAAGGATGGAGTTTCCGACGACGGGCTGCATCCGAATGCCGACGGATACAAAATCATGGCGCCGATCGCCGCCGCCGCGATCGAGAAAGCGCTGAGATAGACCATGCGACTGCGTGCAATTCTCTTTCTGGCCACCCTTGCACTTCCGCGCGTCGCGCTTCCCGCACTAAGGGCGGGCGCCGCCAAAGTGGATGTGACTCCGGCGCCAGGCGATCTGCCGAAGACTTACGACGGCATCCTCGACCATCTGTATGCGCGGGCCATTGTTGTCGACAACGGCAGCGCCAGCGCCGCCCTGATCAGCGTGGATGCAGGCGCGGTACCCGATGCGGTCTGGAACGGCGTCAGCCGGCAAGTTGAGAAAGATCTCGGCATACCGGCGCGAAACATACTTTTGACAGCGACGCACACCCACAGCGTTCCAGGGCAGACGGGGCCGGATTACGTCAGCAAGATTGTCGAGTCCGTGCGAATGGCGAAAGAACGACTTACACCGGCCCGGGTTGGATACGGCACGGGAGTTTCCTATATCAACGTGAATCGCAACATCATCGATCCCAAAACCAGGCGGTGGTGGGAAGGGCCGAATTACGACGGGCCTTCCGACAAGACGGTCGCGGTGATGAAGTTCGAAACCCTGACCGGTGAGCCGATCGCGGTGTATTACAACTATGCGATGCACGCTGTGACGGTCGGCCAGCTGGATCTGGTGAGCGCCGACGCACCGGGAACCACGTCGAAATACATCGAAGACTCGCTCGACAACAAAGTGGTGGCGCTCTGGTCGAGCGGCGCCGCGGGCGATCAGAATCCGATCTATTTCCAGCAGACCTTCGACCTGCGCGAAATTCGTGTCAAGGACTATGCGAAGCGGGGAATCGACATCAGCAATGCCATGCCGCCCGGCGGGCAAGGCCTCGATAAGAAGGATCCTGAGGTAGTCAAGCTCATGGATCAGCAGAAGCAGATGATTGTTTCTATGGGGCAATTCCTGGGCGAGGAGGTGCTGCACGTGATGCGGAGCATCCGGA
>CAWBIS010000045.1:0-27618 GCA_963788485.1 Terriglobia bacterium | reverse complement strand
TTTTTTATGTTGCCTGTTGCTTCGTTCGGTTGGTCTTGCTATAGACCGTATGCGTCCACCACGCGGCCACATGCGTTTTGTCAGGGCCGTTTGTCCGCGCTGAAGCGCGTGTCGCGGTAGATGCGGAAGGGGATTTCTCGGCTTTGCGCACATGGTTGGGCTGAAACTCCGCCATGGCGTCGGTCATTTTGCGCACGACGGCCAGCATCGGCTCGCGCGACTCGGCTTCGAACTGCGCCTTGCGCGGCTGAAACCATGCGCGATCGTTGTCCGCGGAGATTGCGCCGAAAAGTGAGAGCTTCGGGGCGGAAGTAAGGAAGAATAGGGGCGACGGCAGCAGCTTTCGCGGGGCGTTTTCTGGCGGGAATGTTTTCTTCGCAGTCATACAGATGCAGTGTAAACGAATCCTCGATGGCGTAGCTCTCTGCTTATGTTTCCGCGAGCAGTGGCAGAATCTTCGCCTGCGCCTCTTAAGTTCGCGGCCACCTTCCGCGCGGCTGAAGTCCTGACTCGCGGTGAGCGCGTGGGGAACGACGATGCAGCTGAAATTCTCCGGCAGACCTTCGAGCGCGGCCGTGTCCTCGGGCCGGATGACCAGGGTGTACCGGTTGGTGGTATCCATCGCGCTCAAAGCCTGCATCAGGCTGCGGATGTACGTGCCGATGCCAAAATCGCGGATTCGCCGGGCATCGGCAACGATGTGCAGAGGCGGCATTCTCAGGCTCGAACCGGTGCGAGCTTCCATCTGTAGAGCGGGAACCGGGCGGTCAACGCTTCCGCTCTCTGCGCACCCGGGCGATGGCGGCCGAGTCGGAAATATGATGCAGCACCTCGCCGATCAGTTCGCCACCTCGCGCATCTCGGGCTCGCGAAATCCCCGCGTGGTGACGGCCGGCGACCCCCGGCAGATCCCGCTCGGATTCATGGGCGGATTGGTATCAAACGGGATGGCGTTCTTGTTGACGGTGATGCGCGCCGCGTCCAACGCTTTCTCAGCCTCCTTGCCACGCAGCCCTTTCGAAAACACGTCGAGCAGCATAACGTGCGTGTCGGTGCCGCCGGAAACGATTCGGAATTCCTCGTCCATGAGGCTTTGCGCCAGCGCGCGCGCATTGGCGACCGTCTGTTTCTGATATTCCACGAACCCCGGCTGCATGGCCTCCAGGAAACATACCGCTTTGGCCGCGATGAGTCGACACGCGGTCCGCCCTGCACTCCGGGGAAGACAGTTTTGTCGATGGCCGGGCCGAATTTTTCTTTGGCCAGAATTATGCCGGCGCGCGGGCCGCGCAGCGTCTTGTGCGTGGTGGAGGTAACGATATCGGCATATTCGCCGGGGTTAGGGAGTACGCCCGCCGCCGCCACCAGCCCCGAAATATGCGCCATGTCCACCAGAAAGATGGCGCCCACCGCATCGGCCGCCTGGCGGAAGCGCGCGAAATCGAGCGTCCGCGGGTAGGCGTCCTTCTCGGTGCCCGACGGGCGCGCCGCAAACCAGCCGCTGCGGGTGGTGACTTTCAAACCGCCGATAGGTGCATCGTTTCCTGGCGCGCGGGTAAGTTTGCCCATGATCGGCTCACCCGCGAGGCTCGACTCCTTCACGGCATCGCGGTGAAAGGCCTCGCAATTTCTCCTTCTGCGCAGGAGTGGCGGGCGCATCGATTCGCTCGTAGAAGGGCTCTCCAAACTCGGCCGTCAGATCGCGATAGTGCTCGCCTGGGTCCTTGTCCGTGCGGGCGGTTATCTCTGCCGCGAGCAGATCCATGATCAACCCGTCTTTGTCCGTGGCCCAGGCGGAGCCATCGAATCGCAGGAAGCTTGCGCCGGCGCTCTCCTCCCCGCCGAAACAACACGAGGAATTGTAGAGTCCCGGTACGAACCATTTGAACCCAACGGGGACCTCCCACAGCCGGCGGCTCATCCCCGCGACGACTCTGTCGATCATCCCGCTGCTGACGACGGTTTTGCCGACGACAGAATTCGATATTCCACGCCGGGCGATGCGTTAGCAGGTATCGAATCGCCACCGCAAGATAGTGGTTGGGGTTCATCAGCCCCGAGGAAGGCGTCACGATCCCGTGCCGGTCCGCATCCGGGTCGCTGGCGAAGGCCACGCGGTATTGATCCTTCAGCCCGACGAGCCGCGCCATTGCATAAGGACTGGAGCAATCCATTCGGATTCGGCCGTCGTGATCCACAGTCATGAAGGAAAAGGTGGGGTCGAGCTCCCGATTGACGACGTGAACATCGAGTCCGTAAAGTGAATTGATCGGATCCCAGTAATGGAGTGCGGCTCCGCCCAGAGGATCGACCGCCAGGGTCAGAAGGGCGCCCCTGATCGCCTCCATGTCGATGACCTCCGCGAGGTCATGCACGTAGGGCAAGATGAAGTCTTCTTCAGATGTGGTCGCGGCGCGCAGCGCGGAGTTGTATCCCACGCGTTTCACACCGGCGTTGGCCTGCCGCAACAGCTCATTCGCCCTGTCCTGAATCCAAGCGGTCACGTCCATATCGGCGGGGCCGCCATTTGGCGGGTTGTACTTGAAACCGCCATCCTCCGGCGGATTGTGCGACGGTGTCACGACGATGCCGTCCGCCAGGCGCGACTTGAGCCCGCGATTGTAACGCAGAATCGTGCGCGAGATGACGGGTGTCGGCGTTGCCAGATTGCCGCGCTGAATGACGGTATTAACTCCGTTGGCGGCCAGTACCTCGAGCGCGGTTTGCTGTGCGGGTTCGGACACTGCATGGGTATCTTTGCCGAGATAAAGAGGGCCATCCGGCCCGTGAATCCGCCGGTAGTCGCAAATAGCCTGCGTGATCGCCAGAATGTGCGCCTCAGTGAAGGCGCCGGAAAGTGGCGAGCCCCGATGGCCGCTCGTCCCGAACCTGACCATCTGGTCAGGATCCGTCAGGTCGGGTCGGCGTGCGAAATATTCCCGCTCGAGACGGGCGAGGTCGACGAGCGTCTCCTTCGGCGCGGGCAGCCCGGCCAGCGGTGAGACCTCCGCCTTTCGCATCTGCTCTACAACACCGGGCATGGTTTCACTCCCCAGATCTCACCGGCATATTCCGCGATCGTGCGATCACTGGAGAACTTTCCGGACGCCGCAATGTTAAGAATGGTTTTGCGCGCCCACTTTCCGGGGTCGGCGTAGAGTTCGCCGAGTCTCTCCTGCGCATTCACGTAGGCCGTCAAGTCGGCCAGATGCATGTAGTAATCGCCTTGAGTCAGAAGCGTACTGCGCAGCGGCTCAAAAAGACCGGGCTGATCGCGGTTGAAATGGTCGGAAAAGATCAGGTCTAAAGCGGCGCGAGTCTCCGGCTCATTTTCGTAATGCCAATGCGGGTTGTACCATGACCGGCTGCCAGCCACCTGATCGGCAGTCAGCCCGAAGAGAAAGAAATTCTCCTCGCCGGCCTCCGCGGCCATTTCAATGGTTGCGCCATCGCGCGTGCCGACGGTCAGCGCTCCGTTCATCATGAATTTCATGTTGCTGGTGCCACTCGCTTCAAAACCCGCGGTCGAAATCTGGTTGGAAACATCGCACGCGGGGATCAGCCGCTCGGCGAGCGACACGGAGTATTCGGGCAGAAAGACCACGTTGAGACGTCCCCGGGAGACAGGGTCCGCGTCAACTGTGCGAGCGATGTTGTTAATGAACTTGATAATGAGCTTGGCCAGCTGGTAAGCCGGGGCGGCCTTGCCCGCAAACAGAAACGTGCGGGGCGTCATCTGAAGTCCGGGATTCTCCCGCAATCGGTTGTAGAGGACCACGATGCGCAGAGCGTTCAGCAGCTGTCGCTTGTATTCGTGGATGCGTTTGATCTGCGAATCGAAGATCGTCCGCGGGTCCAGCATCACGCCGGAAGACCGCTTCAGCCAATCCACAAACCGTGTTTTCGCTTCGTATTTCGCTTTCCGGAATGCCTGCTGGAATTCCTCGTTCTCGGCGAAGGGTTTTAGTTTCTCCAATTGGCTGAGGTCCGTGATCCACTCTTCGCCGATGGCGCTCGTAATGGCGTCCGCCAGCGCGGGGTTCGAGAGCAGCAACCAGCGCCTTGGCGTGACGCCGTTGGTCTTGTTGTTGAACCGCTCCGGGAAGATACGGGCGAGGTCCCTGACGGTGGTCGTCCGCAGCAACTCGGAATGAATCGCCGCAACTCCATTGGTGCTGTGCGACCCCACAATCGCCAGGTGGGCCATCCGCACTCTACGACTCCCATCCTCGTCGATCAGACTCACACGGCGCACGAGATTTTCATCTCCCCTGAACCGTGACCGCACCCCTTCGAGCAGCCGCCGATTGATCTCGAACACGATCTCGAGATGTCTTGGCACGATTTCCTCAAACCACGCCACCGGCCACTTTTCCAGCGCTTCAGGCAGGAGGGTGTGGTTGGTGTAACCGAACGTTCTCCCGGTGATCTCCCACGCCCGATCCCAACCGAGGTGCTCGTCGTCCAGCAGGATGCGCATCAGCTCCGGTATGGCGAGTGTGGGATGGGTGTCATTCAGCTGGATTGCGACCTTCTCCGGAAATGCGTCCCACGGGGCGCCGCTCCGGCGGAAACGCCGTACGAGATCGGCCAGCGAGCACGCCACCAGGAAGTATTCCTGGACGAAGCGCAGTGATTGGCCCATGCTGGTTGAATCGTCGGGATAGAGCACCCGAGTGATGGATTCCGCCTCCAGCGTTTCAGCCACCGCCTTCACGAAGTCGCCGTGGCTGAACGCCTGAAAGTCGAAGTAATCCGGTGCTCCAGCGGCCCAGAGCCGGAGGGTGTTGATGTTGGCCCCTCCATAACCGACCACGGGGCGGTCGAAGGGAATCCCGGTCAGGCTAGACGGGCGCCCGGGGATGGTCCGCAGAGTTCCGCCCCGCACCTCGAACGAGCAGTTCATCCGTATTTCCACGCTTTCGTGCGGACGGGCAACCTCCCAGGGGTCCTGCCGGCGCAGCCAGTTGTCCGGCCGTTCGCGCTGCCATCCGTCTTCGAGGGTCTGTTTGAAGATGCCGTACTCGTAACGCAGCCCGTAGCCCATTGCCGGAAGCTGTTGTGTAGCCATGGATTCGAGGAAGCAGGCGGCAAGCCGTCCCAGTCCGCCGTTTCCCAGCGCAGCATCGGGCTCCTGCTCCAACAGTTCGATCCAATCGAGGTTCTGCTGCCGGACAACCTCATTAACGACAGGTGCGAGAAGCAGATTGGTGACGTTGTTCGCCAGCGAGCGCCCGATCAGGAACTCCATCGACAGGTAGTAGATTCGCTTTGCGTCTTTGCGGTCGTAGGTGTCCTGCGTCAGTGTCCAGCGCTGCGAAAGGACATCCCGGCCGGAGCGAGCGAACGCCTCGAAGTGGTCGCGCGCGTCCGTGCGCTCGGCCGGCACAACGTTGTCGAACAGCAGGTGACGCTCGTAGAGGCCGCTGTCGCTCCCCGCGAAATGTATCGGGCCTGTTCCGTAGCGCTCCAGAGGTGCGGGGTCGTTTAGTAGTTGCGCAGTGCTCATCGGCTCTCCTTGTCGCCTTCACGAGGTGAAAACCACGCCGCGGAAGGGCCCCGGCTGCCCGGCGTAATATCCGGGGAGGGTTTCCACGTCGCCTGATTTGGGAAAATCCTGCTGTGTCAGTTTGTTGATTTCCTCGGCGCCTGGCCGTTTCAACGAGACAGATGGATCGAGTCTCGGCGTCGGGCAACGAGCGATTCACGTGCCCGCAAAGCTCGGCCACGTCACCGATTGCGATTTGAACATCGCGGCTTGCGTTCTCTCCCCCGCCAGGCTGATTAACCACGGTCACACGCGGTTTGAGAGGGCAGCGAAAGGGCCATAGCTAAGGTCCTGAAAATTCTGGGCTAATGAGGAGCAACCGGTGGCGATGTCCGCAATCGGAGTCGAAAGTGCGACTCGACCCCGCACCAAATCGCACCCTGCCGTGCGCCGATAAAGGCTCAAAGCCGACGCTCGCGCCGGTGTTCCTTATAAGCGCAGAGGGCGCGGACGCGACCCGTCTGCGCGTGGTTCTTCAGAAGTATCGCGGCGGGACCTGTTAAACAGACTGAACCGAGCCACCGTCCCGCTTTCGTGACCATTCGGCACCGTCCGAAGGTGCAAGAGTCGGAGGAGCGACTTGTTCCCGCCTCTTGCGCGTATCCGTTCCTTGATAACAAGCCATTTAGCTCTGGTCTCGCGATTGCCGAGTTATGTATGGGGACGGCGGAGTTCGCACAAAAACGCGATACGCAGGATGCAGCGCGGATTCCTGTATCGCATGATCGCGGATTCACGATCTAAAACACCTCGGGAGAAACGATATGGCGCGAGCTATTGAAACGGGAATTCAAAGAATTGGCAATTGGTGGTGCAGGTTCATTCACGACGCGCCAGCGTGGCCTATACACAAGCGGTATGAATGTCGGACGTGTGGCCGTCACCACCCGGTGATGTGGTGAGAGCTCTCGGGGATGCAGCCGTGCAACATGTTCGGCGGTCTATTTCGCCGGCCGTCACCGATATTGGGATTTATCGTCTCTAGTGGTTCTCGCTCCTTTGCACTGCTTCGGGCAACAGGTCTTTCCGACGCTCCTCCATCAGGATCCACGCTATTTTCGCGATGGCTCCGGAAGTACCGGTCCCGGCTGGGATCGGCCGCGGACAGATCTTCTGGTCGCCTACTGACTCTTGCGGCCATGAGTTCAACTATTCGGAAATCGGCGGCAACTCCACCGCAGCGGCAATCTCAGCGCAATGCGTCCGACGCCGCGGAGCAGTTCGGGATGCAGGTCGCAGTGGACACGGCCGTTAACGTCATGAAGGAATTCTGGCCCAGCCGGGAAAGGAAGGCTTCGCGCAAGAGCAAGACGGCCACACGCCGAGGAGCCGCTGTCGGCTCTTCCTTCGGGCGCCGGCTCTCCACTCTGAGGGTTGCGTCGCCTGTCCTTCCCGCATCTGACTGGTCCGGATGTGGGGAATCCGGGGGAATGTGAACGCGATTCCGGGATGATTCCGAACGCTCCTCCGGGATGAACCCGAACAGGATTCCGGGATGATGGTGAACACCAGTTCCGCGATGAAGCCGAACAGTTTCAGGCCGATCCCGGAATCGCGTTCGGCTTGAGCCGGGATTTCCATTAAGACAGCGGCGCTGGACAACACAGTGGTGGGTAGCCTCCCTGAAAAAGGGAGGATTGCTTGCCAGCCAGGAGATTGTCCGTGCGCAAGATCAAAGAAGTTCTTCGATTGAAGTTTTCAGCGGGTCTGGGACTGCGGGCGATTGCCCGCAGTTGCTCGATTGGGCTCGGAACCGTACACGAGTATTTGCAGCGGGCCGAAGCTGCCGGGGTAACGTGGCCGCTTGGGGAAGATTGGGACGAGGACCGGCTGGAGACTGCCCTGTTCGGCGGTCCGCCACGCGCGCGGCCGGCCGTGCTGCCGATGCCGGACTTCGCCGACCTTCACCAGCAGCGGCAGCGTCATTCACACGTGACTCAGCGGTTGCTGTGGGAGGAGTACCGGCAGGCCAACCCCGACGGCTATCGCTACTCGCGCTTTTGTGATCTGTACCAGCGCTGGCGCCGGAGTCAGGATGTAGTACTTCGCCAGGAACACAAGGCCGGCGAGAAGCTGTTCGTCGATTGGGCGGGAACCACCATTCCGATCGACGACTCAAGCGGTGGCCCGGTGCATCGGGCGCATTTGTTCGTCGCTGTACTGGGGGCGAGTTCCTACACCTATGCCGAGGCCACCGGCGACGAGCAGTTGGCTAACTGGATCGGCGCACATGTGCGTGCTTTCGAGTTCTATCAGGGCGTGACGAAACTTGTAGTGCCAGACAACACCAAGACGGGCGTTACGAGCGGTTCGATCTCAGCCAGTGGTCCCGAGCACGAGTCAACATTGATTACCACATCGTTTTCGACACCAACTACTACAGCGTGCCGTACAACTTGGTGCAGGAACTGGTGGAAGTGCGTTCGGCGCCCACCACTATCGAGCTTTTTCATAAGGGCCAGCGAGTAGCATCGCATTTCCGCGCCCGTGGTCATGGGCACACCGTAACCATCCCTGAACATCGTCCACGCTCCCACCAGGAGCATCTGGAATGGACTCCTTCCCGCATGGTGCACTGGGCGGAATCGATAGGCCCGCACACAGCGCGTTTGTTCGAGCGCATCCTCGCCGACAAGCCACACCCGGAGAAGGGATATCGCGGCTGCCTTGGCATCATCCGACTGGCCGGGCAATATTCAGCAGTTCGCATGGAAGCCGCCGCAGAGAGGGCGTTGCTCACCGGAGCGTGCCGCTATCAGAGCGTAAAGTCGATCCTGAAGAATGCGCTCGACCAGCAGCCGCTCGGGACGCCGACCTTGCCGCCCAGCCCACCGTCACCGCACGACAGCATCCGCGGTGCGGAGTACTTCGAATAGGAGCGAATCGACATGCTGGAACAACCTATGATCGAAAAACTCCTCGGTATGCGGTTGCAGGGAATGGCGGACGCGCTCAAGGCACAGGAGCAGGACCCTGGTGTCCGGGAGCTGAGTTTCGTCGAGCGCCTTTCCTTATTAGTGGATCAGCAATGGAACTGGCGCGAGAACCAGGCGCTGGCACGGCGATTGAAGATGCCAAGCTCCGTCACGATGCTTGTATCGAAGACATCGACTACCGGGCCGCGAGGGGGCTGGAGAAGACCGTCATTCGCGGACTGGCGAAGGATTCGCAGTGGGTCCAGAACCACGAGAATCTTTTCGTTCTTGGGCCGACCGGGGTCGGGAAGAGCTTCATCGCCTGCGCGCTGGCGCAAAAGGCATGCCTCGACGGATACTCGGCTTTCTACACACGGGCGGCGGCGCTGTTCCGGGATCTTGCCCTGGCCCGCGCCGACGGAAGCTTCCGCAATCTGTTGGCACGGTTGAGTCGGATTGATGTGCTGGTCATCGACGATTGGGCCATGGCACCGTTGTCGGAGCCGGAGCGTCGTGACTTCTGGGAAATTTGCGAAGACCGCTATCAGGTCCGTTCGCTGATCCTCACGTCTCAGTTGCCCGTGACCCGCTGGCATGAACAGATCGGCGATCCCACTGTGGCCGACGGCATTCTTGACCGCTTGGTTCACAACGCCCACCGCATAGAGATGCGGGGCGATTCGATGCGTAAGAATCGGGGGAAGCCGATCGCATAGCTTCCCGGTTAGTGGAATGAGCCCCTGGGGCTGATGTCAGGAGCACATGGATTCAGAGGAGATCCGCTTGGCGGGGAATATTATGAAACAGGGGAGCGCACCACAGCCCGTCGCGGCGACGCCAATGGGGAAACGCGGATTATGGGTTACCTGGAAAAGCTGTTTGTGAGCGAGGTCGCGCAGGCAGACACAGCCTCCAAAGTCGCAGGTCTGCTCAAACCGCCACAATGGGTCCCATCTCACGTAGTTACTGCTGGTGCCTATTCGATCACCTATGAATACCAAACCGAGATCCGCTTTGGCGCGGCACTGTACACGGTGACGATTGCCGGCCCAATGGGAAGTGCGATTTCGAGACAACTCGGGAAGTACCCGGTCTTTGCCCCCAGATCACCGTATCAGGAAAGGCTCGGGTGGTACGCATTCGTCGAATGGCGCGGCGATTTAAGCGGCCAGGGTTCTTCTGCGATAAACGTTTTCGACCTCGCACTGGGCAAGGCCCTGACATCCCAGGTCATGAAGTCCGCATCCTTTATAGGCTGGCGTGGAGGAACATCCAGCGAGTACCTCGTCCAGGAACACGTCGCCAATCGATGTTCAGACTGGATCGCTTGTGATGCCCGAACCGGCAAGAAAAGACTATTGTTCCACGGAGGATACGAGGGTCACATCTCGGCAGATGGAAGGTACTTGATTGTCCTTCACACGCGGGTAGAGGTGTTCGTCGCCCTGATTGCGATCGAGTCCGGCACCGTTCTCGACCTCAAGACGGCGGCAGAGTTTCAAAGCTATGCCCCGAAAGTGACCGGGCTCGACACGGTTAGCTTCGATCCTCAGGCGACCTGTCTGACAAGCATGCTCAACTGGACCAGAACAGACTTTCAAGCCAACAAGGTTGCGTTCGAAAAGATGATCACGATCACGGTCAGTAGCGAAGCAGAACCCCGAAGTTGATTCAAGACCAGACCGAGCGCTGATCGCGCTCGGGGTCACTGCGTGCTGAAGCGGGGACAAGGGACTGCCGCCCCTTGCCCCGCGCCCCATCCTCGCCGCAACCATCCTTCCTTCGCTGCGCTTCGGACAGGTTTTTCTTGACGAAGGCGAACACATCCTGCACAATCGAGATGCCAGCGTCGTTACGCTCCGATGGTGTTCGGAATCATCCCGGAATGCCGTTCGGATTCCTTTCGGAATGAGCGTTCACCTTCACCGGAATCCCCACGGATGTTTTCCAGCTGTCAGGCGAGCCGGAGAGTAAACGAGATCGGGTAGTGGTCGGAAGCGTGTACTGAAGCGTGAACGCGTGCCCTGCCCGAGTCGGCGGACCCGCGGATCAGTGCCCAATCGATTGCGCGCGGGCTTCCCAATACCCCGTGCGGAGGCCTTGTCGGGGGTCGCGAATCGCGGAACGCGCTGCGGAATCCCTCCCGCCGCATCAGTGTCGCTGCAGGTCCCTTCGAGATGTCGAGGTTCAGATCGCCGGCCAAAACAATCGGAGAGTTGGGCGCGCATTTCACGGCATCGTCAAGAATCTCGTTGAGCTGCGAGATTCGCAGTTCGTCGCTTCCCCGGCTTTCCAAATGTGTGTTGTAAACGGCGAGGTCCCGCCCTGATACGTTAAGGTTGGTTACCAGCGCGATACGCCCACCGAGGCGCTGTTGAAAGGGCGTCGTCCTTGGCAGGAACCATCGCGGCCGCCAGAACTCCGACTGCTCCTTGAAGCGAATGACGCGAGGATCGCTCAGAGACCAGCGCGAGAGTGTGGCCTGGCCCTGAAACGCCGCACAGGTTCGCGACCCCTGCGCGAGTTCCTGAAACTCGTATCCGAAGACGTAGTTCATGCCAAGCCGCCGTGCAAGGTCCTCCGCGATGTTGCGGTGGTGGGTGCGATTTGCATTCAGATCCACTTCCTGCAGCGTCAGAAGGTCCGCGTCCTGAGATTCGAGAAAGTCCGCGATCTCTGGCAGGCGAAGGCCGCGATCGATGTTCCAGTCGACTACGCGGATCGACCACACAGGCAAAAGGTGCAATCGCCGCGGCGCGAAATTTCCGGTCAGAATATCTTTCATGCTGCGAGTTACGCCACAAGGGGCAGGGATGCCAGTCGCGGGAAAATGTGCCGGCGGGCGAAGGCCAGATCGGCCGGATCATCGATCTCGGCCCAGGGAAGGGAACCGGTGCTGGTGAAGCCGATCGGAACTCCTTCGTCTGCGAGTTCCTGCACTGCCGCATTGAAAAATTCGTTTTCGTGCCCGGTCCGGATCAGACGATGAACTTTGCTGAACAATTCCTTCTGCACCTCGGAAGCGAAACTTGTGATCCCGATGTACGTCCCGCTGAATGCCGACTGAGGGATGCGTTTGCTCATCCGGACGACCCTGCCTCCATGGATGATCACCTTCATCGTTTCGTCTCGCCATGCGGGATCCACAATCATCGTTATGGGTGCGGAAAACTGCAGGGCGGGCTTGAGGATCTCCGGGTCGAAAATGACGTCCGCGTTCAGGCAAACGAAGGAATCCCTGTTCAACCAGCTCTCCGCCAGAGCAAAGGAACAAATATTATTTGTCGTGGCGAACAGCGGGTTCTCGATGAAGTGAAAATCTCCGATGCGATCGCAATAGTGCCGGGATACGTGCCGGATGATTTGTTCCTTTTCGTATCCGACTACGATCCCGATATCCGTCACGCCTCCGTCGATCAGACTTCCGATCTGATTGTCGAGGATCGTTCCCTCGATTCCGTCACAACGGATCAGGCATTTGGGGTGATCTCCGTGAACCGATTGGATTCGCGTTCCGCGTCCTGCTGCGAGTATGAGTGCTTTCATGTTTTTACTCCTGAGTTATTGCCCGCATGTGCTTTCCCGGCGGTCGATAGAAAAATCGGCGCGTGAAATAGAGACTCACAATCCAGGTGATATTGCTTCCCAGAGCGGCGAGCCACAGGAAGACGCGCAACTGCCCCAGGAGAGTAAAGATCAGAAGGTAATGAATGAGCACTCCCTTTTTCACGAAGATATGTAGCTGTCTCACGACTTTTGAGACGAGGTTTGACGAATCGGCATCCATGAGCCGGTGCATTCTGCCGGCGTATTCATGGGGCCGGTCGGGCCTTGTTGCAAGCCTCCGCTGGGCGGCAATTGTGACGATGGACAGAACAGAGCCGACGAGCAACGCTACGCCGCATTCCAGCGCCTGTTTCCCGAAGGTCCGCTGCAGGCCGACAACAATGCCGGCAAAAACAGCCAGATACGTTGCGTTGTCTACGAATCCTTCGAACCATGTGCCAAAAGCCGACTCCCGGAATTTTATACGCGCGATCATCCCGTCCATCTCGTCGAACAGCCCGGACAGGAAGAAACACAGAGCACCCGCAACATCGTTCAGATACGATCCGCGGGCAAACAGCAAAGCGCCGACAAGGGCGATTGCGAGGCCCGCCACAGTGATGGCATTCGGAGTTGTTGAAGTGTGTGAAAGGAGGCGGACAGGCGGGCGACACAGGCGCCGGTTGAAATTCGAGTAGATGCCGTCGGTCGGCTTGCCGGAGTTGGCGACGAGGAAACGCTCGGCCTCAGAGACATCAGTCAGTGATCGAATCGAGAGGCCGTCGACTTCCCCGGTCTGATTTTGCCGCGGAGTAAGCTCCCCTGCCAGAGCGCTCTTTTTGAGCCGGACCGGAAGATCCCATGTGGCGGGGGCGATCGCGGAAGGCCTGAGGCCGCTCAAAGCGCGCTTTGAGGTCACAAAGTTCCACGGCAGCCAAAGGAACTCACCGTTGAGATTTGTCGCTATCGAGGCCCAGTGAGTGGCATCGGATGCATTGAATGCACCGTTCCGGATCACCGGGCAGATCTGTGTCGTTTTGAGCAGGGGTGACTTAAAGGAGTCGAGAACCGCTCTGTCCACCTCTGCGGGCAGCACGAGCAGAACGGAATTCACTCCCGCCCGGGCCGCCGTCGCGATCACCCGGACGAGCAGCGGTACGCCCGCGACGGACGACGTCAGAACATCGGCCGCTTCGCCCCGTTTTCGAAGGGCTTCCAAACCCGGAATCGACAAAATCGCCTGCATATTTTTCTCCTTCAACTCTGAAGCGCGGCCTCGCTGACGGCTGCCTCCGGAACGTTCGCCCTGGTCTCCGCCGTCTTACGCCAATGCGTGCGGCAGGCCAGCCAGCTCAACCCGATGAGGGCGCCGAGGAGATCGCGCACCCGTCGCGCCAGTGCGAGCGTCAGCCCGGACGCCGGCGACATGCCGAGCGCCGCGAATGCTGCCGCAAGCCCGCTCTCGTCCGCTCCGATGCGTGCAGGCATCCACGACGCCATCATCTTGATTGCGCGGCTGGCCCCCTCGATCGCGAGCACGCTGCTCGGGCGCATGGGTATCCTGAGAACCCAGAAGATCGCGACCACTTCGGCCGCAACGAGAACCTGACAGCTCAAATCAAGAAAGAACATGCGGCCAATCGACGCCGGGTGTCGTCTCTCAAGGTCCCGAATGGCAGCTTCGATCTGTCCCGCTTTCTGCAGCCAACGGGGAGCGCGCGCGCCGAAACGAGCGACGAGTGCGGGCAGCAGGGCCTTCGGTCGCGCGATGACCATGAGCCCGCCGGCGATCGCGAGACAGATAATCTCCATCGGCCTCGTGAAATGAGCGCTGTGAGTAAACAAGCGAACTGCAGCCAGACACCCGATCAATGCGACGATCCCCGAGCTGAACCAGTAAACCCCGGTGTCGACAAGCGTCGCTGCCGTTGCCGAGGCGCCCGATTTTTGAATCAAGCTGATTTTCATCGGCTCGGAGGCGACCGGCCCCAACACAGAGAGGTATCCGACGCCCTGGGAAGCGAGCCGTACCAGCATCAGCTCAGGCTGCGGAGATCCGATACCGTCAAGGCGAAGCGCTATCGACCAGGATCGCGTCTGCAGAATCAGCCGGATCAGCCCGAGAGCGATTACAAGCGCAACGCCTGCTCCGCTGTGTGCAATGGTGCGAAACACGGCTCCCCAGCCGATCCGCGCCGCGACGAACCCAAACAGGCCCAGCCCGGCGATCGCCAGGGCTGCATCGAGCTTTCTGGTCACGGCCGATCGCCTCGCACGGGTTCGCCCGACGCCGCGAGCGTGGCGGCGCCGGTTTCATAACCGAAATATTCAATGGTCAGTTCCGTCTTGCCGATGATTCGCGCGTCGGTCTCCGAGCGATCTGCAGCAGGCAGCCACTGTGAACCGTTCTTCTGATAGGTGTGAACAAAGTGAACGCTTTTGATCCAGAATGAAGGGTTTTTGGCGGGACGACCCTCGATACGGGCGATTGCATAGTCTTCGGCGTCAACCCAGATCCGGCCCCGAATGAGGTACTTGTTGTCCGTTTTTGGGGCGATGTCGATTACCCAGGCGGGGCGGCCGTCAATCGAATCCCTGCCCGCCATCGCGAATGAATAGTTATCCGGTGTGATTCGCGATTGTTCCCGCGCCCCGGGCCGGGATGCTTCGCTTTCGCTTTCCAGCAGTCTCGGAAAGACGTGGTGGCGCGCGATGCCCCATCCGGTTTCCGCACTTGTTGCGAACTCTTTTTCGCCGTTGTCACGACAAGCCACCTTCACGCTCATCTCAGCCCGCTTGTGGTGACGTTCGTTTTCGAGCACGTAATGCCGCACGGCGGTATACCCGCGGAAATCCGCGTCGCGCCGGCCGTCATGCTCCACCAGCCTGGTTACGATTTCATCGACAGACGGTATGGGCGCGCCCGGTGTCTGGGCCGTCGACAGCGTTGCAAGGCTCAGCAGTAGCGTCAGTAGTCGCATATTTAAAGCTCCAAAACGAACTTGCCGCGGAACGTGCGCCCCACGCCGTTGAAGAAATCGTCGAATCTCCCGCTGTCGATGTCGCTTTGTACATCGCGCGGGTTGAAATGGTTGAGCAGGTTATAGACGCTGAATCCTACGCGTGCCTTGATATCTTTATGCGGGAACGGAAGCGCAACCGGTCTCGTTATCTGCATGTCGAGTGAATTGAAGCGTGGGAGGCGCTGCGAATCGCGCGGTCCGATGAAATCGCGGTATTCGTCTGTGACAGACCACGGAAATCCCGTATGCACGTCGAGAGTCGGCATCACCGTGAGCTTGAACGGCGCGTGAATCTGGCCCCAGAAGAGAAACCGATTGGGCGTATCGAACGGAAGCAGCCCGCGCTGATTCGGCTCGATCACGGGACTGCCGTCATTTCCAAAGAACTGATTGAAGTCGTTCAG
Organism: Terriglobia bacterium; assembly: GCA_963788485.1. Lineage (GTDB taxonomy): Bacteria > Acidobacteriota > Terriglobia > Bryobacterales > Bryobacteraceae > BOG-234. The sequence continues at coordinate 12,182 of CAWBIS010000045.1, read as the reverse complement.
GTCCCCATATGCTTTCGAGCGCACGTAGGAGGCATTCAAAGTATTTTCCCGGATGCGATAGACACCCGTAAGCTGAAACTCACGATAGGAATCGCTGCCGCCGTTGGAAATCGAAAGGGCTCCCTGGTCTGCGTCTATTTGCGGCGTCAGCAGAAAATCATGTGTTGTACTCCGTTGCTGAAAACCTGCGCGAACAAGTAAGTTGGAGGTAAGTTCGCGGTCGAACTCAACGTTATATGCCGCGCTCCGGGGATTGCGAAGCCGGGCTTCGGTGATAGTGTTCGCATAGCTGGTCGAGTTCAGCACGCCGCCATCCGGCGCGAAGTCGATCACAGTGCGATCCGGCAGAAGCGGAAAAGAGACGATATTGAGCGGGACACTGGCGTAAAAGAGTCCCGCTCCTCCCTTGAGCAACGTTTTTGCATCGCGAGTCAGCATGAGCGCGAAGCCGGCCCGCGGGGCGGTATTGACAGATCCGGTTACGGAGTCGTAATCGAAGCGGGCTCCCAGATCCAATGTGAGGCGCGGCGATACCGTCCACTTGTCTGCGAGGAACCAGCCGAGTTCATTCTGCCGAACGTCAAAATGCGAGGCCGGTCCGAAGTCAATCCGCTCAATCGGCGTCCCCAGTACCCCGGCGATTGTGACCGGGAGCAGGTCAACGCGGCCGTCGTACCCGCTGTGCGCATAATCGAGCCCAGCTTTAAAGAGATGCGAACCGAGGAAATGCCGGGCTCCGGACTCCCACGTCTCCTGCCACTCTGTCCGGCCCGTGTTCCTCGTTTCCTGATTGAAATACCCGCCTTCCGTGGTCTCGACCAGCAACTCGTAGGGCGCTGTGCTGTTGGCGGTCGTATCCGCGTCGAAGCGCTTATAACTGACCTGTGAAATCAGCAGCGAATCGGAGCCTATCGTGTAACGATGCTGCAGATCGGCCATATATCCACGCTGGTGGAGATCCGGCGTAGAGGGCTGCGGTGTAAATGTGTTGAGTCCGAGATAGTTGTATTTTTGCGGATAAAGCGCAAGCGAAACCGTCAGTGACTGCCGTTGACTCAAATTGACATCCACCTGGGTGAATGAGTTGAAGCCCTCCAGTTTGGTGTCGCGCTGAAGTTGCGGCAGGCTATCGACGGGTATGCGAATGAATCGATATTCGAAGGACTGCGTGAAGGCTATTTTGTGCTTCACGAGAGGGCCGGTGAGCGTGAATCTGGGTGTTGCGGATTCGATACCGATAAAATCGCCGTCCCGCTTTCGCGGTCGGACGAAGAGGTTCTGGATTGTGAAGCGCCAGGCATCGAAATCTCCATTTGTGGTCTCCACTTCGGAAACGGCGCCGGTGAGCCGCCCATACTCGGGATCGTAGGGATTCGGTATCACCTTGACGGACTGCACGACGTCAATGGGCAGGCTGATCGCTGGATTCCCGGTCGCGGGGTCCGACACATTCGCGCTGTTGAGCAGCGCCCCGCTCTGCGAGGAGCGCGTGCCCTTGATATTGATCAGGCCATCCGGCCCGCGTACGACGCCCGGAATCAGGGGAAACAGCGCATCGAAGTCGTCATACTTGTTAGGCGCGTCGACTACGACGGACCGGTTGATAACACTCTCGCCGGAGGGATCCGCCGAAACAGGCGGATCCTCGCTGCCTTTCACGGTAACCGACTGGCTGACAGCCGCGGGCTTCAGTTCGATCTGTATGTCGAGCGCCTTTCCGGAAACGACACTTACCGCCGCATTACCCACCAGTCCCCTCGCGCTTACCTCGACCTGGTAAGTGGCCGGTGCAACATCGGCGAACGTGAAACGTCCCTGCTGATCCGTATGTGTCTCCCGTGGGGACTGAGTCGCTTCGAGCAGGACTTCCGCGCCCGCGATAACAGACCGGATTCCATCCGAGCCAACAGTGAAAACCGTTCCGCCGATGTCGCTGTTTGAAGCTGCAAGGGCGTGAGACGGCTCTATGGCCAACACGAGGCACCACAACAAACCCAAACTCTTCGCTCTGTAATCAAAACGCAAGATTGTCACCTGACCACGCTAATGCACCCCGGGCGCCACGGAGGTGTTATCCGAACAGGCCTGAAAATAAGGCTGATAGCGGGTGACACGCCATCTCGCGACGTCAGTCCATTCGTCGCCGAGTCGGCTTCCCGACGCGAAAGACTTTTCGTCACGCGGATCCAGGTCAATGCGGGCCACCCGCCTCTGGCCGATCACGCGGGGCCGCGCCGATTGATGGGTAAAAGGAAATATGCTCGGAGAGTACATACCTGCCGCTGCGGGCCGAAGATGTCACGGGGCCCCTCGTCGAGGTCATCGGGCGCTTAGGCACACTTGCCTGTGGAGTTGGAGCCTTGCATGATGGCGGGCGTCGGGGGCTTCAACGACGGGTTATTTCCGGCTCCGCCCGGTGACCGGCGTATAGGCCGCCGAAGGTGGGGCTTGGACGCCGCCGACCTGATGGAACAACGCCCAACTGAGATTAGCGAAAGTTCCCGCTCTCCGTGAAGCTGCGTGACTTCTGGCCGATGGAGCCACTCACCATAGGGGAGGACGCCAACCTGACTGCAAATCACATCGGCGTCGAACGCGGCCGACAGCCGCCGGCGATTGATCGCACTCTCCCACGACGCGCCGCTACTCTTTGCCTAACTTTTCGATCTCACGCTCGACCTTCCGCCCTTCTTTCCAAAACGCGAACCAAACGAAGACGACGACCAGAGACGTCACAATCAATGGCTCATATTCCTTAAGAAGGCTCGGCCACCAGGAAGGCCGAATTCCCAATGCCTTCCCCCGGAGCGGCCCGCCTCCCCACCACGACGCCAGCATGGCGGGAATGAGCAACAACCAGCAACGACGCGCCCAAAGCAGCCCTTGGCGCTTCCCCTCGAACTCCCGTCGCAGGAAATGCATGCATGGTTCCCCAGGCGTCATCCTGCGAGGGCCGTCCCAAACCAATCTCAACGCGATGCAGCAGAATGTGGCAACTGCCAAACCGCCTCCCAGAATGACCAACGGCGGCTCGCGGAGCCGCACAACTTCATAAATGAACACCCCGAGAAACACCGGCGTCAGGCCCAATATCGCCCAGAACACCAGTACGTTCTCTCTCTCATACCTGCGCGCCTTGACGCGCACTTCGTCGGTCGTTATCTGCATCGGCCCCTCCTCCTGCGACTTCCATAAATCTTGATGGGATTGCTCCCTGTCATTCCCTTGCATAGATCGCTCCTTAGCCTGATTGCCGGTTGAGCAGTTTCTTGATCCGATGAATCTTCGTAGCAACGTTGGCCGCCGAGAGTCCTGTTACTTCGGCAATCGAAGCTGCCCGTTCGCCCTCGAGGTAGAGCAAAATGACTTGCCGGTCGAGCGGCTTGAGCCGGTAGATCCGATCGAGCAGCCTCGAAACCGAAATACCCTCGTTCGCTCGGGCCTCGCCATCAACAAATGCCAGCTCCGTTTCCAGCGCGTCGAGCTCTACTAACCGGGTCGACGCGCGCTGCCTGCGCACAATGTACGACGCCGCCACATTGTGGGCCACTCGGTAGACCCATGTTTGTAAGCTGCAGCGGCCATCAAACAGACGAAGGCTGCGCCAAAGTGCAACGTGAATCTCCTGCAAGAGGTCGCGCCGCCGCTCGGGGTCGGCCTCGTAGCCCCTGGAGAGCCGTCGGAGAGCCGCTCCGCACATGACACTGGCCTCCTCGTACAACTCGTCGTTGTTCTTCACTGGCCGCTATCCTTGCCTTCTACTTGAGACAGTCGCTGGATCGTCGTGAATTCTTACACGCATTTTACGGGCTGAGCAGAAATCCGACCCGGCGCGTCATGTGTGAAGGCAAGTCGCAATCCGTCGCTCGGCGTCGCAAAGTTAAAAGGCGGCGCCGGGAGTAAGCTCAAGTCGTGTCTGACGGCGCAGCGTTTCGCTTGCGGTTACCCGTCAGTAGTCGCCCTACCGTTTAGCAATTTTCGAATGGCGACGCCGGTCACCCCCTCGGGGAACTGCCATCCGGAAGGTGTGGCCTGTCCTTCGCGACTCAGCTACAGACCGCCTGGGTAAGTTTTGGAAAACAGCGGTGGGTTACTTCTCACAAGCGCCGAAAGCTCCGGTGATTCTCAGCCGCTTACAGACTCCTTCGCAACTTTCCGAGGGCATTCCGCGTAGTCCGGTGTGGAAAAGCAGGGGCTCGCCCTTCACCGGGAATTGGTTGGTCTGCACACTACCCGACTGAGCAAAGATCGAGATGCTAAACACATCTCATGCGATTTCCCGAGACGATCGCCATGCCGCCCGACAAACGCTGATGATGCGAAAGGCGAGCGCATCGCGCTCGTGACTGCTATGCCGTCACCAACGTTATTTCAGATCCGTGTTCCTGATCGGCCTCGGTATTGCTGCCCAGAAGGCGAAGCGCGGCAGCCGCCACGCGATCAGCCGTGAAGCCCAGATGCTCAAGAACTTCCTGACCGGGGGCCGAAGCTCCAAAGCGCTCCACGCCGATGACCGTCCCCTCGTCGCCCGCCCACCGATGCCATCCTATCGGTGAGGCGGCCTCCACCGTTACGCGCTTCCTGATGCTTTTCGGAAGAACACTCTCACGGTAAGACTCTTCCTGCGCCTCGAACAGGTTCCAGCTCGGCATGCTGACCACGCGTACCTTCACCCCGGAGCCCTTCAGCTTCTCTCGTGCTGCCACACAGAGACCGACTTCGGAGCCTGTGCCGATGAGTATCACGTCCGGAGAACCGCCTTCGGCGTCCGCGAGCACATAGGCCCCGCGTACGACAGCGGGCTCTTTCGCCCCGCTGCGGTCAAGGTGGGGGACGGTTTGCCGCGTGAATACCAGCAGCGTCGGGCCGTTATGCTGCACCGCATAAGCCCAGGCTTCCGCGGCTTCGTTGGGGTCGGCAGGGCGTATGACCGTAAGCCCTGGAATTGCGCGCAGGCCGACGAGATGCTCAATCGGCTGGTGCGTCGGACCATCCTCGCCGAGCCCGATACTGTCGTGCGTAAAGACGTAGATCGCCTTAAGCTCACTCAAAGCCCCGAGTCTTATGGCCGGCTTCATGTAGTCGGAAAACTGTAAGAACGTTGCACTGAAAGGCAGCATGCCGCCATGTGCGGACATTCCATTTACGATGGCTCCCATGGCGTGTTCGCGGACACCGAACGCGATGTTCCGCCCGGAGTAGTTCCATTCGCCGCCAACCGCACCCAACGTTCCAGGTCCTGATTCTTCCGGCGACTGGAAATCTCCCAGGCCCTTGAGCGCTGTCCTGGTCGAGGGGTTCAGGTCCGCCGATCCGCCGACCAGGTTGGGAATGCGTTTGGCCAGAGCATTTATCGCTTCGCCGCCGGCGGCGCGAGTTGCCATCGGCTTGTCGGTGGGCTTCCATTTGGGGAGATCCATGTCCCAGTCCTGCGGGAGCTTGCCGCTTACAATGCTTTCGAACTCCGCGGCTTCCTTTGGAAACGCTTGCCTGTACTCCTCCATGCGCTTCTGCCATTCGCCTTCCGTTTGCGCGCCGCGAGGGACCGCCTGACGAAAATATTCGACCGAGTCCTGGGGCAGATAGAACTTCTCCATGGTCGGCCATCCCAGAGCTTTCTTGGTGGCTTGCAATTCTTCTTCTCCCAGCGGGTCTCCATGCGCGGTGAAGTTGTCCTGCTTATGAGGACTGCCATAGCCGATGTGAGTCCGCGCCAGTATTAACGATGGCCGCTCGTCCTCCTGCTGAGCTTCACTGATTGCGCTTGCGACGTCCTCGGTATCATTACCGTCCGGAACCACGCGAGTATGCCAGCCGCATGCTTCGAAGCGTTTGGCCACATCCTCGGTGAAATCGATTTCGGTAGCGCCGGCGAGTGAAATGTGATTCTGATCGTAAAGGTAGATAATTTTCCCCAGACGCAGATGTCCGGCGAGTGAGGCGGCCTCGTGGCTGATGCCCTCCATCAGATCCCCGTCGCCACAGATCGCATACGTGTAGTGATCGACGATCTTATGTCCAGGCCGATTATAGCGGGCAGCCAGCCACGCCTCAGCCACCGCGAGGCCCACGCCGTTGGCGAATCCCTGCCCCAGTGGTCCGGTGGTCACCTCGACGCCCGGAGTAAGCCCACGCTCCGGGTGGCCGGCGGTTTTGCTTCCCCATTTTCTGAAATGTTTGATCTCCTCGAGAGGCAGGTCGTATCCGCAAAGGTAGAGCAGGCTGTATAACAGCATTGAACCATGGCCGCCCGACAAAACGAAACGATCCCGGTTGAACCACTGCGGATTAGCGGGGTTGTGTCTGAGAAATCGCGTCCAAAGAGTATAGGCCATGGCGGCGGCGCCCATCGGCAAGCCGGGGTGACCGGCGTTCGCGTATTGAACGGCGTCGGCCGACAGTATTCGGATCGTGTTAATGCATCTGTTTTCCAGCTCTCTATTCTGCTTCAGACTCATATCTGCCTCCAATGACGGAGGTACAACAGCAATCGCTCGACCATTCAGATCTGGTCGCCTTCTCAGATTCCTGGCTATATGTCCCGTTGACTAAAGTCGACCCTCCGACTCGAAATGAAGCGACCGCGCGATGGAAAAACCACTTTTCGCGAGTCGTAAGAACGCCTCTTGATTTGGAATCGCCCGTGCAACAAAAGCGTCTCCAGAGGGACATATGAAGCAGTTACAACAGATTCTGGTGGAAGCCGATCGGCAGAAGGCCGGAGTAGGGCACTTCAATATCTCTGATCTGGTGGCGCTGAAGGCAGTCTACTCAGCAGCTCGGGATGTGGATGCGCCGGTGATAGTCGGTGTATCTGAGGGCGAACGCGACTTCATCGGCGTCGGCCAGATCGCCGCGCTGGTTCGCAGCATTCGGGAACAGGACGGCTTCCCCATATACCTGAACGCCGACCACACGCACTCGATCGAGAAAGCTCGCGAGGCGGCCAAGGCGGGGTTTGACTCGGTCGTATTTGATGGCTCCGCATTACCGTTTGAAGAGAATGTGGCCAGCACGAAACAGGCGGTGACGGAAATGAAAACCATCAACCCCGCCGTTGTGGTGGAGGGCGAGCTTGGTTTCATCGGCAGTTCTTCTTCAATTCACGACAAGATTCCCGAAAACATGAGCCCGATGACCACGCCTGAAGAAGCGAGCGAGTTCGTCCGGCGTACCGGCGTGGACGTTCTCGCGCCGGCAGTGGGCAACATGCACGGGATGCTGAAGAGCATGGTCGCGGGCAAAACGAAGAAGCACGTGGATCCCGCGCGGATCGCTGCGATCAAGCGCGCAACCGGAAAACCTCTTACTCTGCATGGTGGATCCGGCACGGACGACCAGGGGTTTCTGGACGCAATTGAAGCTGGAATCACGATCGTCCACATCAACACGGAATTGCGTATTGCCTGGCGCCGCGGACTCGAGGGCGCGCTGGCGAAGAAACCGGACGAGGTTGTGCCCTACAAACTGCTGCCGGACGTGGTTGAGGCCGTCAAACAGGTAGTTGACTCGCGCCTGCGGCTGTTCAACACATCTCTCAGGGGCACTCCCGCATAAGGCGGAGCAAACACCCTTTCGGCCGGTCAGGCCGATTCGACCTCCAGATCGATCTCGTTGGCGAGGCGGGTTGTCAGCCGGTCAATCTCCCGAAGCAAGGGGACGAACGTTGCGCCGTGCTCCGAGAGCATCAGCCGCCGTTCGTTCACTCGGCAGCACTCCTCCGTTTGCTCCAGCAGGACAAGGGAGTCCGCAGACACAGGTGTTCCATGCGACGTCTTACCCTCCATCCGATCCGCTATGTTCTCAAGCATCTGAGCAGAGCACTCATCATAGGTCTGAAGCGAGGCAGTCACAGCTTCCGGCAATTCGAAGCCCGGCAAATGGAGCCGGTAACTGAGGAATGCATTGCGCATCATGAACAGTGCCCGCAGTTGGGGCGCCCACTTCCGAATGCGGTCGCGCAGAGCCAGATCGTGGGGGCGTGAGGGGCCAAATTCGAGAAGGACGCCATCGGCAAGCGATCTGACCTTGTCGAATTGAGTATTGATCGTTTCATGAAGGGCTGTGCTGCGCTGAATCGCAAGCCGGATGTCAGATGAAACCGGCTCCCGTGCGAACTGAGCTAACAGCCGCAAGTTGGAAGTGAAAGTCCTTCTCATCTCGACACCGGCGGAGGAGCCCCAGAGCTGGTCAAAAATCAACCACATCACCAGCAGGCCCAGGCAGACCGCGGCAATGCGGTCTCTTGCCACGACGAGCGACGTTTCCCTCGCCCACTTCTGCATGTTGATCACAAAGTACACCACAGCCATTTGCAGCCCGAAGAACGATAATCGAGGGCTGGACGTCATGAACCACGCGGCCAGGGTTGTGACGAGCACAAAAAGAATCGTGAATGCCGTGATCGAGTCGAGGTACGGCAGAATGAACACCTGGCTGCCCATGCCGATCAGAAGGCCGCCCACCACGAACCCCGCGAAACGCAGGATCTGTCTCTGTCGGGATACACCAATCGTGGAAAGCGCCGTCGAAAAACAGGTGAGCATCACCGTCACGGCCATGCCGCGCCAGTCGATGGAGTTATAAATCACATAGCATGCGCTCACCGCAAGGCAGCCTCTCAGTGCGAACCTGAGGTGCTCCGGATTCGCGAAAGCGTCGGCAGCGATAAACTTTGATCCTCGCGCTTCTTCTGCAGACTCCTGATACTCATCGATCGATCGGGAACCTGCAAATGCTTGAGGGATCAGCGCGACTGTATTCTCCATCTCGCGCAGCAACGGCACACGATGCTGCTCATCTTCTGCGTTCACCTGAATCGAGCCCGGAATTCGCCTGGACATCAGATCGCTGCGGATGCTCGCGACGGCCGCGGCCAGGTTTCGCAAATGCTCCCGATCGATACTGGAAGGCTCAAAACGGAGCTGGGTTAGCGCGGTCGCAATATCCACCAGCCTTCCAACGAGCGCTACAACACCGCTCATTTGTGCCCTGTACTGGGGCGAATAATCTGACTGCCGCAAAGCGCGCCGCAACGTTGACGTTCCGAGCATTCCCAGCCGGATGACCTTTTCTTCAGTAGCCTGATCCATCGGGCGCCCCTCCGAGTAGCTGATCAAAACGTTGCGAACCGTGGCCAAACGGTCGGCGACTGGCATAATGATGTCGTCTCCGGTCCGCATCCGTCTGAATGCCACTTCTATGCCCGAGGCAACAAGGACTGCTATAAGCGCCACCAGGAAGAGGTAGAGCGTATCTTCGACGTTAGCCTCGCATGGCGCCTGCCGGTCCCAAATAGTGACACCGACGGAAATCGTAAGAGCGAACGCGACCGCCGCCCCATAGTTGGTCATTACGGAAGCACGAAGGCCAGCCCTTCATTGTCATGGAATTTCTTGACGGCATGACACTGAAGCACAAGATCGGTGGCAGGCCGATGGAGATCGAGGGGGTACTGTCGCTTGGAATTGAGATCGCCGACGCTCTCGATGCTGCCCACTCCGTTGGCATCGTTCATCGCGACATCAAGCCTGCGAATATTTTCGTGACTAAGCGAAGCGCTAAGGTTCTGGATTTTGGATTGGCGAAGATAGCGCCGATCCCGAGCAAGTTGGGAGGCGCTGGCACAACCGCAGCATCGACCGTGTCGCTGGAAGAGCACCTGACTAGTCCCGGATCAGGCAGTTGGAACCGTCGCTTACATGTCGCCTGAGCAAGTGCGTGCCAAGGAACTGGACGCACGCACAGACCTATTCTCATTTGGTGCAGTTCTCTACGAAATGGCAACTGGAACTCTGCCGTTCCGTGGAGAGAGTTCGGGGGTAATCTTCAAAGCCATTCTGGACACGGCTCCCACGTCAGCGGTGCGGCTGAATCCCGACGTGCCAGCCGAACTCGAACGGATCATCAATAAGGCACTTGAGAAAGACCGAAACCTTCGATACCAGCACGCATCGGAGATGCGAGCTGATTTGCAACGGCTGAAGCGGGACACGGACTCTGGTAAGTCGTCGGCTGTGTCTGAGTCAGTACCCGTTTTTCGCAAAAGATGGCTCCGATGGATCAGTGCGGGGGCTGTTGGCGTTGTCGCCGCGATGGTAATCGCCCTCTTTTTCTGGCAGTCTCGGCATCCCGCTGCCCTCACCATTAATGCTGCTAACCCGAAGGCTATTGCGGTGTTGCCGTTCCAGAATGCGGGCTCCGACAAGGACACTGATTTTCTACGGCTCGCCTTGCCAGATGAAATTGCGAATACGCTGAGCTATGTGCCGTCGTTCTCGATCCGTCCATTTGCCACAACGAGCAAGTACAACGGGCCGAACTTGGACTTGCAACAAGCCGGTCGGGAGATGGGAGTGACCTCCATTGTAACGGGACACTACCACACGGAAGGTAACCAGTTGGAGGTCACACTGGAAGCAGTGGATGTTGCTAATGACCGCAGTGTTTGGCGAGACACGATCAATGTTTCGGCGTCAGATAAAATTTCGATGCGGGAGCAAGATTACGTCGCGGGTACGACAAGGACTTGTTCCTGTACTTGGGGAGGACTGTCGGATTCCGGGGAAGCAGAGACCCGTCCCAAGAGTGAGGAGGCCTACGACTTGTATTTGCGCAGTATTGTTGTTCCCCATGATCCCGCTTCTAACCGGGACGCAATCGCAATGCTGGAGAAGTCCGTCGCGATTGATCAGGGGTATGCGCCTGCGTGGGAAGCGCTGGGGCAGCGATATTATTTCGACTCCACTTACGGTAGCGGCGGCGAGGCCATGTTCCAGCGCTCAAATGCCGCCTATGAACGAGCATTGGCTCTTGATCCAAACCGCGTCACGGCTGCTAGCAATTTGATTGTGAACCGCGTGGAACGTGGCGAGCTGGGCCGCGCCTATGACGCAGCCACGGATCTGGTGCGGCGACGGCCACAAAATGCCGATGCCCATTTCGTGTCGAGCTATGTCCTGCGCTATGCGGGAATGCTGGAGCAGTCGACGCACGAGTGCAACGCCGCACGGACACTAGACCCCAATAACTTCAGTTTCCGATCGTGTACGTGGGCGTTCATGGACTTAGGCCAGACCGACCGGGCGATGGATTTCATACATCTAGATGCAGGCTCGGAGTGGGCAGCGTGGGCAAGTTCCTATCTTTATATATCTCTTGGCAATGTGGCGCAAGCACGGCAGGCAATCAAGAAGGTTGGGAAATCTCCCGCCTACCATCGCGAGTTGTTGTGGGCGTGCGCGCAAGCCCAACCGCCCGCCGACCTAGGCGAGATAGTCCAAGAAGCGGAATCGTCGGTGATGATGGAACCGGACCCGGAGGCGCGATACCACGTGGGGGCTCTCATGGCATACTGCGGGCAGAAGAATGCAGCGATACGCTTGGTGAGAAGCGCCATCGAACACAACTATTGCTCCACCTCAGCGCTGCAAAACGACCCGCTGCTGTTTAAGCTCCGAGGAACTCCTGAGTTCAGCCAATTGCTATCAGTAGCAAAGGAGTGCCAGAACGTTCTTGGCACAGCGAGACCAAAATCCTCCATAAAAGACGCCGACACCGACATCCCCATCCCGAAAGAAGCCGAGACGGAATACGCGAAGCTGCAGCAGCCCAAGGGTTGACAAATGAGAAGACGAGTATGGACTCTACGTGACCGGGCGAGTTTGAAGATTACCTGTGGGCGAGTGTAGGCGGTTCGTCGTTAGCCGGAAGTGCTGGTATGACGCCCCGCTGAACATCTTCCCATCGAATATAGTCGTCCGTCTGGTCAGCGTCTTGGAAGAAATATCCAGCACGCATAATAATGATATTCTCTGCTCGTGTTGCTAACCAACCGTAGCCTTTATGTCGCCTGTCGACGGCAATACACGCTTCTGCCTTGACGGGGATGTCTAACAGTTCATGGGTTGAGAGTGTGCGAAGTCCTGCAGCAAACGGGCAAGCAGGAGAGTCGCCATTGCAGGCAGGAGAACCGTAGGTATCACTGAACAACGGAAGCCACACCCGTAGATGCGCTCGGCATTCTTTGACGGTAGCGGTTTAGGTTTTGGTTGCTCTTGTGCGGAGTTGCCCGCGTTAGAAAACGAGCGTTTTCATCGCTTCCCGCCCGTGGTTGTATTCCGAGCCGCACACGGTTCGCACTCGCACTCAAACCCAGCAACGCCGGGGATCGTGCAGATGCA
>CAWBIS010000044.1:0-5018 GCA_963788485.1 Terriglobia bacterium | reverse complement strand
CGCAGCCTTTCCGGCACACGGCGATCACAAGGAGCTGAAAGGCGAAGAGCGGGAAAACCGCATCATCCATGAAGTTCTCGACCACATCGCCGAGAAGCACTCGACGCCGGCATCCTATATGGATGACGCCCGCGCCGATCTCGACGAAGCGCGCAACTTCGCCAAAGCGAAAAACCTCCTGACGCTGCCCGAAAAGAGCAATCTCCAGGTGATTCCGACGCCCGAATTCGAACGCGGCATCTACGCCGTCGGCGGTTTCAATCCCGCGCCGGTGCTGGAGCCGCAGCTGGGCGCATTCTTCTGGATCACACCGATCCCGCCCGACTGGCCCAAGGCCCGCATCGATTCCAAACTGCGCGAATACAACTTCTACAACCTGAAGCTGCTGACCATCCATGAAGCCATGCCGGGACACTACGTTCAGGGCGAATTCGCCAACGACGATTCAGCCGCCCGTCGCGCCGCGTGCTGCGCGCGATCTATGGCAACGGCCCCTACGTCGAAGGCTGGGCGCAGTACATCACCCAGACCATGCTCGATGAAGGATTTCTCGACAACTCTCCCGGAGCTGCGCCTCACGCTTCTCAAACAGGAGCTGCGCGTGGACGCCAACGCCATCATCGATATCCGGCTGCAGACCGAACCGCATGACCGATGACGAGGCCATGGACCTGATGGAAAAGGACAACCTTTCAGGAGCATGAAGAGGCCGTCGCCAAACTGCAGCGGGTCAAGCTTTCTTCGACCCAGCTGCCCACTTATTTCGTCGGCTGGCGCGACTGGCTGCGCGTGCGCGATCTGGATAAACAGGTGAAGGGCCCGGCGTTCACGCTGCACGATTTCCACGATCGGGCATTAAAAGAAGGCGCCGTGCCGCTGCCCGTGCTGGCGCGTCTGCTTACCGGCAAAGATCTCTAGATCGCGCGATCCGGAACTCTGCTGGAATATAACCAGACGATCCTGTGCCCACCCTCTGCGTCGAAAACGTGCCCGAAGATCTCTATGCGGCACTGCGCGCGCGGGCTCGCCACAGCACAGGCCGATTTCGGCCGAAGTCCTTTCTCTGTTGTCGGACAATGTTCCTACGCCGAAAGAGATCAAACGAAGGCTTACCCTGGTTGCGCGGGCCGGTGCAGTTCGAAAACGAGGCTCCATTGTCAAACGTGCCTTGTCAGCTGAAGAGATGCTGCGCGAAGACCGCAACCGATGAACTCGTGGGTGCTCGATCACGTCCGTGCGACCGTTGTCGACTGCCGCCGAGCGCCTTGTTCATGCACTCGGCGCCCGCTTCCCGGTCCGATGGCTCGGCGGGATTGTGTCTTAGAAATCGTTTCGCGAAATCGATTGTGACCCGGACCACGCTGTGAAATAATCAGGGCCAAACGGAGATCCGAACTTTGATCAGATTCAGCCTGCTCGCTCTTACAGTCACCAGCGTCGTGTGCCCCGCCCAGGTATTGCACCCCGTCGCGGTGATTCACTCAGTCGCCGACCTCAACAAGTCCCTCGTCTTCTATCGCGACGTCGTCGGCCTTCAACCGAATCCCGAGCCCGCGTTTCCCTCGGGCAAATCGGCTGAAATCCAGGCCTTCACCAATACGCCCGGAGCCGCGTCAAATCCGTGACGCTGCAGGTTCCCGGTTCCGAACTGAACCTTGTGTTGACGCAGTTCTCGGGCGTCGAGCAGCATCCGCTCACGACGCGCATTCAGGATCCCGGCGTCGTGAAGCTCGTGCTGCGTGTCCGCGATATCGATAAACCGTTCGCCGCCGTTAAGAACAAAGTCCCCGCGGTCTACTCGACCGGCGGCGCACCCGTTCATCCCGAAGGCCCCGATCAACGCGTACAGGCTGTGATCGTAAAAGACCCCGACGGTTTCGCGCTGGAATTCGTGCTCGCCAATGAAGACGTGAAAACGACCGCGCCGGCATCGAGCAACATCGTAGGCGGATGGGCCTCGCTGGTTGTTGCCGATGAAGATCAGTCCCTCAAGTTCCTCGAAGGCGCGCTCGGCTTCAAAGTCAACAAAGGCCGCCTGCTCGCCCCCAGCGTTCTCGCACTCGAAGGCACCCCGACGGCATCCGTCACCAACACCGGCACACGCCCGCCGGGCTCCGATTTCACCTGGTTCGTCTACGACTTCCGCAGCATCGACCGCAAAACACTGCCCTCGCGCCTGGCCGATCCGGGTACGAGCGGACTGGTATTTCGCGTCGCCAACATTGCGGACGTGTTGCGCACCGTAACCGAAAAAGGCGCCACCGTCGAAACCAAAGGCGGCAGCCCGGTGAGTCTCGACGCGCACACGCACAGCGTGCTGGTGAAAGACCCGAACGGAATTTTAATCGCGCTTACTGAGTAGGCCGGCGCACCGAGAACGAAGGCCGCGCGTTCAGCGTCGCCGGATCGAATCCGGCCGTCTTCTTGTATTTGCTCGAAATCTCTGCAAGCTCAACCGGGCTGATGATGTCGTCGAGATTGCTGAACCCATCGGGCGCGCGCTCTTCCACAATCTCCATCGAGGCTTCCGGTCCGACCTTGCGGTGCTTCCACAATGGCCGCGGTCGCCGGCCGCCGCAGCGCGTCGTAAGCGGCGATCGCCACATCGATCGAAGACTGCGTCGCCAGCTCACGCGCCAGAATCCGCGCATCGAGAATCGCCTGTGTGGCTCCGTTCGACCCCACCGGATACATCGGGTGCGCGGCGTCGCCGAGCAGCGTAATGCGCCCGTCATTCCAGGTCGGCACGGCGTCGCGATCCACCATCGGATACTGAAACACGCTTTCCGCGCCTTCAATCAGCGCCGGCACATCGAGGAAATCGAAACGAAACGACTCGAAATGCGGCAGCACCTGGCTGACCGTGGTGGTGAAGGTCCAGTCCTGGCGCGGCATCGGCTGATCCGCCGCGATCTTCAGTTCCGCCACCCAGTTGATCAGCGCCTCGCCGCGGTCTTCCAGCTTCTTCGAAATCGGGTACACCACAACGCGCCGCTTGATCGTGCCCGCCATGATCATCGTGCGCCCCGTAAGAAACGGTTTCCCCTCGGTCACGCCGCGCCACATCACCACACCGTTCCACTTCGGCGGACCCTCATCGGGATACATACCGGCACGGATCACCGAATGAACGCCGTCGCAGCCGACCAGCAGGTCGGCCTCCGCGCGCTCCAGACCCGGATTCAGAAATTCAGCCCACGCGCCGCCGTTGGCATTACCGGCGCGCGCCACGCGATGCCCCACATGCATGCGCGACCGCCCGCCCGAGGCGCTTCATCACGGCCCTATGGCAGCAACCCGAGCAGCGCGCCGCGATGAATGGAAAACTGCGGCCAGTGGTAGCCCGCGGCCAGACCGCGCGTCTCGCCCCAGATGCGCTGTCCGCGTTTGGTGTAATAGACCAGTTCCGCGGTCTCGATGGCCGTGGCGGCGAGTTCATCGAGCAGCCCCAGTTCGGCCAGCTCCCGCGTGGCATGCGGCAGCATGTTCACGCCGACACCCAGTTCTTTCACTTCCGCGGTGGCTTCATATATAGGATATCTTCGATCCCGGCATCGTGCAGAGCCAAAGCCAGGGTCAATCCGCCGATCCCGCCACCCGCAATCGCAATTTTCATCGGTCTCTATTGTCTGCTATTCGCCTGGCCGGTGACTTGCACGAAAGTCCTGGTGGCCCTGAAAGATCGCAGTCATCGGCCTGCCAAAGTCAACCCCGTTTCGGGCCAAATCTCCTGATACTGGCATCAACATTTGCTATCCACCTATCCAGCGTCAATTTTTCTTTGAGCCATTTATTTTCCGCTTACATCCAGACAGGGAACGGGCAATCCGAGGCCTGAAGCGCCAAAAAACTGAGCGAGGGTCCGCGAGGCAAAATCCCAACTAGTTGATTCTAATGATACTTAGCAGTTTTCCCAAAATGCCAAACTAAAAACCGCGAACTGAACACCTATCCTTCTGAAACTGAGGGACTTCGCCGTGCGCCGGGCGCTTGTCACGAGTGGTCCTTATTTTGTAACAAGAAGGCTTGCATTTGACAACGGTTCCATATATTTTTGAGTTCGAGAATCCAGGGAGGATTAGCGATGCAATCGACTCAGACAGCGAATGCAGTTTCCATGCGGGGCCTACGTTGGTGCCTGCCTCTCATGTTGGGAGCTGCCTTTGTGCATCCCGGCTCAATGCTGCAGGGTGCGCCGAACCCCACCGCTGTAATTGATGCTGCGAAGTCGGACGACCTGTCCGAGGTTCGCAACCTGATTAAAGATCATGCCGACGTAAATGCAGCGCAAACGACGGCTCCACGCTCTGCTGTGGGCGGCCTATCGCGGAGACGTGACATGACGAAAGCGCTGATCGCGGCCGGCGCCACGGTCGATCTGGAGATCATACGGTGTTACTCCTCTCCTGCAGGCCTGCCGAAACGGCGTAACTTGGACATCAAGGCGCTGCTCGACGCGGGCGCGGATCCGACGAAATGGCACGCCGAAGGCGAAACGCCGCTGATGGCGGCCTCGCGCACCGGCAGCGTGGATGCGGTGAAAATGCTGATCGCGAAAGGTGCGTTCGTCAACGCCGTCGATCCCAACCAGGAAGAGACCGCGCTGATGTGGGCCGCAGCCGAGGGTCAGCTGGACGTGGTGAAGACGCTGCTGGCTGCGGGCGCGGACGTCAACATGCTGATTGCGCATGTCTCCCTGCTCACCGATCGCAAAAAAGATTCCGATCATCCCTCGGGCGGCATGACGGCTCTGATGTTCGCCGTTCGTGAAGGCCACGAAGATGTCGTCAAAGCGCTTGTCGAAGGCAAGGCCGACCTGAAGGCGACCGATGCCGATGGCGCCACCGCGACCGTCATAGCCGTCTTCAACGATCGCCTCGATCTGGCCAAAGAGCTGGTTGACATGGGAGCCGACCCCAACGATGGCGCGCTCTACTGGGCCGTTGACATGCACGACGCCACCATCGACATGCATCCGCACGATGGCTCGCGCATGATGCCTACCCACGAAAACAAGA
>CAWBIS010000043.1:0-7272 GCA_963788485.1 Terriglobia bacterium | reverse complement strand
TTGAGTTCCTCGACGAAATGCATGGCGCGCTCGCCGGAATGGGCCATGCGGTCGTGCAGTACCAGATCGGCGAAATCGGCGAAGCCCAGCAGACGCGCCCTCTCGCGCCGCAGTTCGAGGATGCGCGCCACCAGCGGACGGTTATCGCGCTCGGGCTCGGTGGCGCGCGCCGCAAAAGCGCGGTACATCTTTTCCCGGATGGCGCGGTCGTCGAGATAGGTCAGCACCGGTACGTAGCTGGGCGCCTGCAGGGTGAAACGCCAGCCGGTCACGTTTTTGGCCTGGGCGTTCTGGCGCGCGGCATCCAGCGCACTGGGAGGCAGACCGGCCAGTTGCGTTTCGTCCGTTATCACCAGATCGAAGGCATTGGTCGAATCGAGCACGTTCTCCGAATACCTGGTGGTGATGCGCGTGAGCTCCACATCGATTTCGGCCAGACGCTGTTTGCCCGCCGCATCCAGTTCGGCCCCATGACGCCGAAACGAATCGAGAGTTTTGACGAGGAAACGTTTGCGCGTGCCCGCAAGGCTGTCGCCTGGGCAGTGGTCGCATAGCTTTTCAGTTGTTTCCAGAGGCCCGCGTTGAGCGGAATCTGGCTGTAAAAAGCGCTGGCTTCGGGCTCCACGATGTTCCAGGCCGCGCGCAGCTCTGGCGACGTGGCCACGGATTCGAGGTGCCGCACCACGCCGAGGGCGAAAGTCCAGCTTCTCCGTCGCGTCTTCGAGGGCCAGCAGGGTATTCTCGAAGGTCCGCGGGGTGGAGTCAACGGCCAGCGCGTCAATGCTGCTTCTGCGACTCCGCCGATCAACTCGCGAACCGCGGGCACTACGTGTTCGGCGCGCACCTCGTCGAATGGAATTCGGAATGAAACGGAAAGCAGAGGATTGGCTGACATGTTCGGACAGGTTCGGAGCACCGGCGGTCTCTGCCGCCGGTTGTCTTTACCAGTGCTGCTGGGCAACACCGGCGGCAAAGACCGCCGGCGCTCCCAACTCCGGCTTATGTGGTGGCTTTGCCGCGCGGCGTGAAGTTCAGCGATGCCGAATTCATGCAATAGCGCAGACCGGTAGGCTTGGGACCGTCGTCGAAAACATGGCCGAGGTGGGCATCGCAGCGGACGCAACTCACTTTCGTGCGGACCATGCCAAAAGAGCGATCCGTGATCCTCGACCACATTTTCCTTCGCGATCGGCTGATAGAAGCTGGGCCAGCCTGTACCTGATTCGAACTTCGTCTTCGAATCGAACACCGTTGTGCCGCAGCAGATGCAGTGATAAAGGCCGTCGGCGTGGTTATAGGCGTACTTGCCCGTACCCGGCGCGCTCCGTGCCTTCTCTCCTCGTCACGTCGAACTGCTCGGGGTTGAGCTGTTTCTTCCATTCTTCGTCCGATTTCACGACCTTGGCTCTTCCATAACGCCCGTTCTGTTTCCCCTCGCGTCGAACTGGACAACGAGTACCGATTTCGCCGATCCGGACGATCGGTTGCGGCCGCCAATGCGTAAGCGCCGGCGCCGCCCGCAACCGCCATCAGGAATCCGCGGCGGCCGAATGGTTTCAGAAAATCGCTCATTTGCTCTCCTTCACCCACAGTTCGGGGAACTTTTCCTTATACTCCTTTTGCAGGGGAATATCCATCGCCGCAATGTAACCCTGAGTAGGATTGTGATCGAGGAAGTGCTGGTGATAATCCTCCGCGGAATAGAATCCCTGCAAAGGCGAGACCTTCGTCACGATGGGATCTTTGAAAACGTGCGCGGTGTTCAGTTCCTGGATGTACGCCTCGGCAATCTTCTTCTGCTCGTCGTTGGCATAGAAGATTGCGGAGCGGTATTGAGTCCCTACATCGTAATGCTGCCGGTTGAGCGTGGTGGGATCGTGGGCCACCGCGAAAAAAACTTTCAGCAGATCGCCATAGGTGATCTTTGCGGGATCGTAAGTGATCTTGATGGATTCAGCGTGTCCGGTATTGCCCTCGCTGACCATGTTCGTAATGGGCCGTCGCTTTGGCGCCGCCGGCAAAACCCACCTGCGTCTCGGTCACGCCTTTCATGTGCTCATAAATACCCTGCATGCCCCAGAAACAGCCTCCGGCCAGCACCGCAGTCGCTTTCGTTTCCGCCGGCGCACTCGCCTTAGGCGGATCGGGGAAACTGGCTGCCATAAGGGCCACTACTCCCAATTGAGCTAAAGTCGAACAGCACAAGAAGTCTTTTCCGCATTCACCCTCCATTAGGTTCTATTTAATAATACGCCCAATTGGGCCAAACGTTTCGGGGGTAGGGCGTCCGGTCAGGCAAAAACGGCTATTGGGTGGTAAACGTGCGGCAGAACGATCTCGCCAATTGCCACCAGCCGCCCGTCCGGACCGATCGCTTTCACGTGCTCCTGCTTCGAGCTGGCCCGGAACGGAGAAGCCGTGAAATCTCGTCCCTGCCGATCCGTGCGGAGGTAAGGTCGTCCACAAATACCGCCGGAAACTCGGGCAGCAGATCGGCGGCGGGCGAAATCGCGTCCTTCAAATTGCCAGCGCGGCCCATGCCTCCAGTTCGTCGAGGCCTCTCGCCTCTTCGATACGGAATGGCCCCGAGCTGTGCGCCTCAGAGACTCGACGTGAGCGCCGCACCCCAGGCCACGCCCAGATCGTGCGCGATCGTACGGACGTATGTTCCCGCCGAACAGCGCACCGACAGCCGAAGCGCCGTTCCGCGCGATTTCGCGCAGGGTCAGCTCATGAACCCGAACCCGCACCGGCGCCAGTTCGACCGGCAGGTTCTGCCGCGCCAGTTTATAAGCCGGAACGCCTTTGATCTTCTTGGCAGACACCGGCGGCGGCAGCTGATCGATCTCTCCGCGCATCGGCGCGAGGCAGGCTTCGATCGCCTCGGCGGAGATGCTCGGTTCCGTCACCGGCCCGGCTGGTTGGCCCTCGCGGTCATATGTGGAAGTGGCGAAACCCAGCCGCACTACGGCTTCGTACGCCTTTTCCGATTTGTCGAAAAACTGGGCGAGGCGCGTCGCCTGGCCAATCATTACCGGCAATACCCCGGTCGCGATCGGATCCAGTGTGCCCAGATGACCCACGCGGCGCGTGCCCGCGATGCCGCGCATCTTCGCCACTACATCGTGCGAGGTCCAGCCTGCCGGCTTGTCGACGATGACGATTCCGTCCAGCACGGCTGCATTTACCGCGGCTCCCGTAATGCCGAAATGTCACTTCTGCCGTTCCAGTTCGTCGAGCGAGCGCATCACCACCGCGCCTACGATGTCGAAGCTGTGCGGGTCCAGCTTGTCCATGGTGTCGCGTGGCGTATGCCAGAAAGTAGTTTGTGAATCGAAATCGATCAGATCCACCGCGCGAACCCCCGCATTGATAAAAGGGATATGATCGTCCTCGCACGGCTCCGCCGACTGCGCGGAAAAACGGCGGAATAACCGAGTGCGTCGGCCGATCCCAAACCAGTTTGCGCAGCGAAGCCGACGAGCTTTCATCCCACATCAGGCGCAGGTCGCGGTCGCCGGTCATATCCACGTTGATCAAGGCTTTGAACCGTTGCACGGTTCCATCCCGCTCCACTTCTCGCGCCAGATGCCGGCTGCCATAGATGCTGTCGGTGTCCGACCAGTCGCGCACCGCCTCTTCGCCGTCGAAGAAGACGAGATAGACGTCATCGGGGTGCGACGCCCCTGCAAAGCCGCAGCCAGTTCCAGCAACATTCCGGTGGACGATCCTCCATCGTTGGCGCCGACAAAATCCTTCATCTTTAGGGTGTCGAAGTGACCGGTGATCGCCATGGCGCGGCCCGATTTGCCGGGAAATTTCGCGATGATATTCTCCATCGCCACCGGACCATCAGGCGTCTGCGCGGTGAATGCATCGGAGATTATCTCGCAGCCGCGCATCGCCAGGCGGCTGCGGATCAACGAGCGCAACTTCAGGTTGGCCGGCGAGCCGGAGGCGACGCGGGCCCAGGGCTACGGCTTCTCGCGGTGAATCGATACGCTTCGGCGCCGCTGAATTATGAACGCGGGCCGCGTTGGCCAGCGGCGTGCCGATGGCGGCGACACACAGCTGACGAAAGTATTTTACTCCCGAGAGGCAAATAGCGGCGCATATCGATTCCAGTTTCCCATCCGGCCCGGCTCGCGCCGAGAGATGTCCTGTTAAGTGCCACGCTAGGCAATGACTTGCCTCAGAAATGTTGTAACATAGGGCAGGAGCCCGTTCTTCGGAATGAACGCGTCCGGCATTGGCGGCCAGTTGCGCAGCGCAAGGCTGGCGCGGAATCTGTCGCTGGCCGAGGTCTCGCAGCAGACGAAAATCGCTTCGCGTTTTCTGGAATCGATCGAAGCAGGGCCGCTTCGACGACCTGCCGGGATTTCTCTTTGCGCGTAACTTTGTGCGCCAGTACGCGTCGGTTGTTGCGCTCGATCCAGCACCGTTGCTGGCGGGGCTGCCGCAACTTGACGACGCGATTCGACAGCTTCCCGCCGCGCCGCGGAGTTCCCGCAAGCGGCGCGGCTTTTTGAGGAGCGGTTTTTCCCGAGGCGGCTTTTCCAGAAGTGGCTTCTCCAGAGGTTTCCGGGATGGGCGCCGCGACTGGTTGGCTTCTTCCGTGCTCTTTCTGCTGCTGGCTTTGGGGGCTGGGCTCGCGATCCGGGCTCTTTATAGCCACAACCCGAGGGACTTGGGTTGGCGGCGAGCCAGTGCCGCCTCCCCGGCGCCGGCAGCCACGCCACCGGTTCAACCTGTAGCTCAAATGGCTCAGTCGGAGGCTCCCGGCGCCGGGGTTTCGCCCGCAACCCAACATCCCGTGGATGTGGTCGTCACGGCTCTTCAGGCGGCGTGGGTGCAACTTACCGCGGACGGGAAGACGGCCTTCACGGGCACTCTTCAGCCCCACGAAACCCGCGAGGTCGGCGCCGATGAAAAAGTGAAGATCGTAGCCGGAAATGCCGGTGGCCTGGCTGTTTCACTGAACGGAAAAAAACTGGATTCGCTCGGGCCGTCGGGCGAGGTCCGGGTAATCACGCTGACGGCGGCAGGTCCGGAGCCCCCACCGGATCCCCCAGCCCCCGCTTCCGCGCGCCCCCGCGCCCGATCAGCTTTAGCCCGGCGCCGGATGCGCAGCGCTTCACGCCGATCCGCCAGAAGCTCCTTGCGCCGCGCCCGCTCCGCCACCAGCAGCTCGTGACGGCTGCGTTGTTTGACGCTGATGTCCACCTTTCGCCAGAAACGGCGGAAATAGGCGACAGCGGACCAGAGCGAAAAGAATACGACGACGTACAAAGCGAAGTCCGCCAGCGGGGCGACCCGAGGATGATGCATGGCTGAGCATCAGCAGCGAAATCGCCAGCTACCTGGGAAACCGTTTTGGTTTTCCCCAATTCGCTGGCCCGGATCGTGTAGCCCTCCGCGGCCGCGATACTGCGCAATCCCGAAACGGCGAACTCGCGGCCAATCAGCAGGACCACCAGCCAGGCCGCCACCACTCCGCTCCTTCGACCAGTGAAATCAGCGCGGCCGAAACCAGCAGTTTATCGGCGATGGGATCAAGCAGGGTGCCGATAGTCGTAACCTGGCCCCAGCGACGGGCCAGATAGCCGTCGAGGAGGTCGGTTGCGGCCGCCATCAGAAAAATCCCAAGGGCGATGTAATCATTTGTGATGACACCGCCGTTCCAATGGGGTATGATCTTTTCCTGTACGAGTACCGCGACCAGCAATGGTACGAAGAAGATTCGTGCAATGGTCAGGCTGTTTGGAACGTTCACCGGTTGCCCCCCATTGTGGAAATCGGCTCGAATGTCAAGTTCGAAAATAGCTTGACACCCATTTTCCGCCTGGCGTCTGGCTCGGTTAGTTCAAATCAGTTGAAAACAAAATTACTAATGGGTTTGCCCCAGCTTGTTGCATAGGCGGTGAAATCACTGCCGGACAATGAGTTGTAGGGACCCATATTCACTTGTTCACAGAATTTTCCACAGGTTTGCGGGGCGTGCGAATCAGATAGCGATTGAGGCGTCGTCGCAGGGACTCCGGAGCCTCGGCTTCGATCTCGCATAGATTTCCATCATAGTCCTCGGCGCGGACTCTGCCATATTCATGTAACAAAGCGATGGCAGCGCCGTCACGGGAGGGTATACGGAACCGTACCGTCTCGATCGTATCGAAAGGAAGCACGCGATCGATTAAATCCAGCAGAGCGAGGCAAGCCCTTCACCGGTCAGCCCGCTCACCGATCACGGCGGGGGTCGATCGCGTTCTGGCCCGCATCGGCCAGCAAGCCTGGCGCCGAGAACTTCTTCGTGGCGCTCGTCTTCGGGTAGCCGGTCCGCTTTATTCAACACCAGAATCTGCGGCGTGCCCGACGCGCCAATCTCACCAAGTACGCGAAATACTTCGGCAATATGCTTCGCCGCCTCGTCCGACGAGGCGTCCACCACATTCAGGACCAGCGCGGCGTCGGCGACTTCTTCCAGCGTCGCGCGAAACGCCTCGATCAGGGTAGTGGGCAGGTTGCGCACGAAACCGACCGTATCGCTGAGCAGCACGCGCCGCCGGGAGGGCAGCGTCAGCGCGCGAATGGTGGGATCGAGGGTGGCGAACATGCGCGCATCGGCCACCACGCCCGCCGCGGTCAGCCGGTTGAACAGGGTGGATTTGCCCGCGTTGGTGTAGCCCGCCAGAGATACGGTGGGAATCGGCACCGCGCCGCGCCTGAGCCGATGGCGCGCGCGGCCGGTGCGGACCCGCTCCAGATCAGTCTCCAGTTTCCTGATCCGGGTGGCAATGCGCCGCCGGTCGGTCTCGAGTTTCGTCTCACCGGGACCGCGCGTTCCAATGCCGCCGCCGAGCCGCGAGAGCGAACGGCCCTGGCCGGAAAGCCGCGGCAAAAGATATTTGAGTTGGGCGAGTTCCACCTGCAGACGCCCTTCGGCTGTGCGCGCGCGGCGCGCGAAGATATCGAGGATTAATTGGGTTCGGTCGATTACCTTAATTGACAGGGCGGCCTCCAGATTGCGCTGCTGGGTGGGAGTCAGGTCGTGATCGAAGATGGCGACGGAGGCGTGGGCGGCATCCGCCATCTGCCGGATTTCTTCCACCTTACCCTGTCCGATCAGGGTGGCCGCGTTGACGATGGGCCGGGCCTGAAAGACCTCCGCCACAATCTCTGCGCCGGCGCCGCGGGCCAGTTCCCCCAGTTCACGAAAAGACTCCATGGCCGCGCGCGAGGGCGTACCGCGGCGGCGCTCGAAACGAGCGATATTGA
>CAWBIS010000042.1:0-15739 GCA_963788485.1 Terriglobia bacterium | reverse complement strand
AGGCACGGCTCGCATCCTCTCAGGCCGAACTACCGACGTCCTGTCTGTTTTATTGAAGCCCTTCGCCCAGACAATCGGTATGCACGGCACACTCGCCGGAGTGGTCGAAAAGCTGTATGCTTATCGCGGCGACGAACAGGCAGTTGCTCACGGTGCCACACGCGCGCCGGGCGATTTGACTGCTGAAGCCGAATTCGTGCTCTATACTTCGGCTGCGACGATCATATATTTCACGAAAAAAGCGCAACGCACTCAGTAGTTCCCGCCCGTGTTTCCCGGCATTCAACTGCCTATCCCCTCGCTTTGAATTGTTGCCAGCGTTGTTGCGTCTCCCGGCCCATGCCGTCCAAATCTGGGAAAATAACCGACTCCGTAACTCCGCAATCTCTGATATCTGTCTGTACCTTCGGTATGCAACCCGCCGGGAACACCAACCTGCGGATCTTTGAACGGTCGTCACTGGCCATTCGCCTCAAAAATTCACGATCTGCCCCGAAAACCATGAAGCGACTGCGCTGCGATGCAACGCGCCGAGTGATCTGTTCGGTATCAAGCAAGAAGGGGTGATTCGGTAATGGATCTTGCTTGAAATCAGCTTCGGATCCGGGCAACCAGATATTCTCATACTCCGCATCGCGGTCGCCCTCTGGAATTTCTTTGTTTTCTGGCTTCCCGTCCCAGTCTTTCCGATGCTTCACCGTCTCCCGCAATTCGTCGATATGGTCTCCCAGCCAGTGAGGATCCAGCACATACACCGCCGCGCCCTTCTGGAGTTCCTCTGGGTTCGTTTTGAAACGCATGCTGAAATGCGCGGCCATCAACGAGCCATCCGACCAATCGAGAAGGCGCGTCGGCCCTCCATGATGCTGCATGGCGGAATACCAGTTCCATTCATCGTCGGTGTTGAACTCGGAATATTGCACTCCGCACCGTTTGAATTCCTCGAACAGACGGTTCTCCATGGCGAGGGCCTTATCGGTCGGCTTCCCGGACCGATATAACTCAGGAAGCAGCGTCGTCTTGCTGTGTTTTTCGTCCTCACCTCGAAACCATAGTTCGTCTTCCGGGTCATCAAGCCATTCTTCGCGAATCTTCGAAATCTCGCGTATATAGGCATCGAGAGCTGTTACCGTGACCTCTTTCTTCTTGGGCCAACCGAGCATGTCGCTTTATTCTACTTGCCTCCAGCCGTGTTCCCCGCCAGATTGAATGCCTGTCCAATGCGCAGTGCATCCATCCGGATCGGCATTCGAAACGCAACGCGCCTGAATGCCAGATTCGGCCAGTATCGAAACCATCTCTTTAACCGGTCAGGTACGGTGACGGCACATTGCCGAATAACGCTAGGTCCTAACGCCCATCGCGCGGAAGTAGCCATAGCATAGTTTTCGCCCAAATCAGACCCATCGATCGGGCAACGACAACCCGGCGAATCAGGACGCGAGTACGCACGGCTCGACTTGCGAAGAGATGGTCCGATACAGCGCATCAGGAGCGAGATCCGCTCCATTAGTCCAGCACACCGCGCCATACTCGTCTACGCGAACCTGGGCGAACAGGGAGGGATCGCGAAGGGGTTCAAAGACCGGCCCGAAGAGCCTTGCGGAGAGATCAACTTCTCCGCTCCTCCCATCGTCAAACAGCAGGTGAAGGGTGTAACCCGGGCCCGCGCTCACGCGTACAATTCCGTTGTTCTATTCCAGCGGTGCGATAAGGGAGAGCGCGTCGCGCTCCTGACCCCTGACCCAATTGTCGCGCGACTCCTGCCGATGAAGCTCGGCCCAATCGAGAACCAGCCCAAGTGCCCGGCGGGGCAGCTTTCCATCAATGATTTCCAGCGTCTCGATCCCGATCTTCGCTTCGTGCTCGCATATACCGCGTGGAAGTGCGGCGGCGGGTGATCGTCATAACCCAGTCGAATGACGATTCCGAAGAAGATGCTCAGTGTTGGCATGAGAGAGGTCGGGCTGGTCCCGCTTTATGAGATCCCGCCGGGAAAGGCTTCCTGAACTCACCTCGCCATATGATGCGCAATTGCTGATATCTCCCCATCGCACACCCGCCAGTGGCGGTGCAGCGAATTATATCCGGCGTCTCGCCGATTGACCCCCGGACACGAACGTAAATCGGCTTTGATCAATCGCCAGGCAAGTCGAGCACTTCGCGCACCTTCAAGGCGAGCGCGCGTGGTGAAAACGGCTTCTGCAGGAACGCGATGTCCTCCGAGAGCACACCCTGACGAAGCAGAGAGCTGTCGGTATGGCCGGACATCAGCAGAATGGCGACCATTATTCCGAAGCCCGTTCGATATCCAGAGCAAAGGCGAGCGCGTCCTTCACGTGTCCCATCACCTCTGCGGAAAGCTTGCCGATCCTGCGTTCAAGGCGCACGGTCGGGAGAGATCCCAACCCTTGAACGTTCGCGACTGATTCACGATCAAGGAACGGAAGCCACGGCAGCAGCACCTCATACGGACTATCCCGTCGCTGGGTGGTGAGAGGCACGTACAAAACGAGGGATCGTGGCGGGTCGGGGTCCTGGCGCGAGACGATAATGACGGGACGCGTCTTCGCAGCGAGCCCTAAGTCTGCGAGCCAGATCTCACCGGGATGGGGATTCATCAAGCAGGTCGAGGACCTCCTGTTCGGCGGTGCGCGAGCGCGCGATATCGAGGATGTCGTGATCGGCGAGCTCGATAAGCTCAGTGATCCGCTGCCGGGCCTCTGCCGCTGTCTCCGGTTTCCATTCGCGCAATCGTCCGTCCAGCTTCTCCGCCAAGGCGTCCATGATGCTCTTGCCCTCGTCCTTAGTGTAGCGGCATCTGCTCTCGCCGACATTGTCGCGTACTTCACTGCGGGGGCCTGGAGGCCAGGCTCATGAAACGTGGCAAACGCAGACCTAAGTCTTCTCCGAAGCAGAGCTTGAACCTGCCTGATCTCGATCACGCAAAATCGGCAGTCCTGAACAGCATGTGCTCGAAAGAATCCCAGCGAGGATACCGCCACGCGATGGACGAGTTCATCGCCTGGTATTGCTCCGAACCGAGACTGTCGCTCAACAACGCTGTCGTCACTCGCTACCGAATTCACCTGGAATCACGTCAACTCCCGCCGGGCACAATTAGTGTCAGGCTCGCGGCCGTACGTCGGCTTGCATACGAGGCCGCTGATTCCGGCCTTCTCAGCCCGGATCTTGCAGCCGGCATCCGGCGGGTCCAGGGGCCAAAGAAGCTTTGATCAATCGCCAGGCAGGTCGAGCACCTCGCGCACCTTCAAGGCGAGCGCGCGTGGTGAAAACGGCTTCTGCAGGAACGCGATGTCCTCCGAGAGCACACCTTGACGAAGCAGAGAGCTGTCGGTGTGGCCCGACATCAGCAGAATGGCGATCTTGCGGTCCAGCGTCCGCAGGCGCGCGGTCAATTCCGCGCCATTCATCACCGGCATGATTGCGTCCGTAACCACCAGATCGATGCCGGGATTGCGCCGGCAGATCTCGAGCGCTTCGCCGCCGTTTGCCGCTGTCAGCACCTGGTAGCCCTGAGCCAGCAGAATACGGGCCACCAGCGCGCGCAGCCCGTCTTCGTCTTCGACGATGAGGATCGTTTCCGCGCCTCCGGGACTCGCCCCGGGACTGGCCTGCGTTTCATCCACCCCGGGCGCCGGACCGTCTCTTTCTTCAATCCGCGGAAGATAAATCCTGAAAGCCGTGCCCCGGCCCGGTTCGCTTTCGACGCGGATCGCGCCGCCGCTTTGCCCCACGATGCCAAAAACGGTCGATAACCCCAGTCCCGTTCCCGCCTGGCCTTTGGTCGTGAAGAAGGGCTCAAAGATACGGGCCTGCGTTTCGCGATCCATTCCAATACCGGTATCGCTGACCAGAAGCATCACGGCTGCGCCCCGGAGCCCCTCGGCATCGCCGTCGTTCACGGCCGCTGTTTCAATTCGCAGGGTGCCGCCCAACGGCATGGCATCCCGCGCATTGACCGCCAGATTCATGATTACCTGCTCGATCTGACCGGGGTCGACCTTAACCAGTCCCGGCGCCGGATCCAACGCAGTTTCGAGGACAATGTCTTCCTGAATGACGCGGCGGAGCATCCCGTCCATGGCGCCGACGACCTCGTTCAGATCCAACAGCCTCGGTTGCAGGATCTGCTTGCGGCTGAAGGCCAGCAACTGTCGAGTCAAGGCTGCCGCCCGGTCGCCCGCTTTCGCGACTTCGCGGATCTGGGTAAAAACCGGATCGCTCTCGCGCAACTGGCCGAGCGCGAGCGAACTATAGCCGGAGATCACGGTCAGCAGATTATTGAAATCGTGAGCCACGCCTGCCGCCAGTTGGCCCACCGCCTCCATCTTCTGGGAAAAGAAAAGCTGTTCCTGCAGATTTTTGTAGTTCGTGATGTCGCGGACGACTGCGGAGGCGCCGGTCAACGGGCCGTCCGGGTGACGGATCGGAGCTACAGTGACGGCGACGTCGATGGTCCCGCCGTTCTTCTTCAAACCGAGCGTTTCATGGCGTGCGACGGTGGCGCCGCTCCGAAGCGACGGTAACGCGTTCCGAATGTCCTCCACCCATTGCGGAGCGAAGAGGCTGGAAAACGGCTTGCCGGTAATCTCCGCGGCCGTGTAGCCGTAGATCCGCGCGGCGGCGCGGTTCCATGTCAGTACAACTCCATCGAGAGAGATCCCCATGATGGCATCGTCGGAAGACTCGACCAGCGAAGCCAGCAGATCGCGGGCGCGCTCGGTTTCGAGGCGTTCGGCGCGTGCGGCTCTTTCCGCCAGTGCGCGTTCCACCGCGTGCGAGAGACGCGCCAGCCGGTCCTTCAGAATGTAATCGGTGGCGCCGCGTTTGATACTCTCGACGCCTGCGGAATCCACCATACTGCCGCTCACCAGAATTACCGGAACATCCGAGCCCTCGCGCCTCAGGACATCGAGCGCATCCATGCCCGACCAGTTGGGCAGTCCATGGTCGGCCAGAATCACGTCGAAGGTTCGGGCATGCAATGCGCGGGCCAGCTCTTCGGCGCTGACGACGGTCTCGGCGCTAACCTCGAAGCCTCCCTTGCGGAGATGATGATTGTAGAGCTGGACATCGCGCGGATCGTCCTCTATATACAGCGCCCGCAAGTAGCGGGGAGAAGCCGGTGATGTCATGGGATGTCGGTTGTAAAAGCCTTTTCGGGCGCGGGTTGATTGATCTCGATCCAGTACAGTCCCATCGCGCGGATGGTGGTCCGGAACTCGCCGAAATCGACGGGCTTCGGGACATAACTGTTGACTCCGAGCTGATAGCTTTCGATCATGTCGCGTTCCTCCCTGGACGACGTCAGCACCACTACTGGAATGGCTTGTGTCTCGGGCCGCGCTTTAATCTCACGCAAAACCTGGAAACCGTCGATTTTGGGCAGCTTCAGATCGAGAACGATCAGGCGCGGTGGACGCTGCGGCGACCGGGTGGCGTGAATTCCGCGGCAAAAGAGGAAGTCAAGCGCTTCCTCACCGTCTCGCGCCACTTCAATGTGGGCGCTTAAATTAGCCTTTAGTTCCCGCAGGGTGAGGCGCAGATCCCTGGGGTCGTCCTCAACCAGAAGAATTTCGAAACTTTCGTCCATTTACAATTGAGCTCCCGCCCTGAAGGCCTGCCGTTCCGTTGTTTCAGCGTTTCGCCAGCCCGCGATGGTGAAATAGAAGGTAGCGCCGCGATTGAGCTCCGCGTCGGCCCAGACGCGGCCGCCATGCTTGTGCACGATGCGCTGCACGGTCGCCAGGCCCACGCCCGTGCCTTCGAAATCCTCCCGCCGGTGCAGGCGCTGAAAGACGCCAAATAGTTTGTCGGCGTGTTTCATGCTGAAACCGACGCCGTTGTCGCGCACGAATATGGCGGCTTCGTTCTCCACCGTCGTCTGCCCTACTTCAATCCGGGCCGATTTACGCGGCCGCGTATACTTGACCGCGTTCGACAGCAGGTTGACGACTACCTGTTTCATCAGGCCTGCGTCGCACTCGAGGTAGGGCAGTTCGCCGATTTCCCATTGAATCTCGCGATCGCCAATCTCGTGCTTCAAATCGCGCAGAGTCTCCTGCACCAGTGCATCGAAAGAAGTAACCTGCAGCGCCAGGGTTTGGCGGCCGACGCGCGCGAGACCGAGCAGATCGTCCACCATCTCCGCCAGATCCCGGCTGCTGCCCACGATCTCCTGCAGAGATTCGCGGGCGGCCGCGGGTAGTTGCGAACCGAGGTCTTCGACGAGCATGGCGGAAAACGCCTGCATGTGGCGCAGGGGAGCGCGCAGATCGTGCGCGACCGAATAGGTAAAGGCTTCCATCTCACGATTGCTCTCGGCCAGTTCCTGATTGCGCTCTTCGAGGCCCTGGTTCAGCTTCCTGATTTGTTCCTGGGCTTGCTTCTGCCGGGTGATGTCGCGGATCGCGCTGGATACGAGCAATCCCTCACCCGTCGCCAGAGGGCCGAGACTGATCTCTACCGGAAATTCCGATCCGTCTTTGTGCAGGCCGTAGAGTTCGATGCCGAGGCCCATCGGGCGGACTTTGGGTTCGGCGAAGAACCCGCCGCGGTGACCGGCGTGGCGGCCGCGAAATCGTTCCGGAACCAGCATCTCAACCTCGCGATCCAGCAGCTCTTCGCGAAGGTACCCGAACAGTTTTTCGGTTTGCGCATTCACCAGGACGATTCGGCCCTCGCGATTCGCCACCACGATCGCGTCGGGCGCCGCTTCGAGCAATCCGCGAAATTTTTGTTCGGCGCTCTGCAGCGCCTCGCTGCGGCGAACCTGCTCGGAAATATCGCGAGAGATCTGGACAAAGCCGTTATGTTCCCCGGCGGTGTTGCGCCGGACCGTCACGGCAAGCGAGGCAACGAACGATTTGCCGTCCCCGCGGCGCGATTCGACCCTGCCGTTCCAGGCGCCGTCGCGAAGTGCGGCTTCCAGGATCTCCCGAGGCTGGCCGAGGATTGAAATATTCTCCTTGCCGAGAACGGCTTCGGCGGAATAGCCGTAGATCAGCGCGGCGCCTTCATTCCAGAGCTCAATCGTGCCGTCCGCGGTGGTGCTCACAATTGAATACTGTGTGGCGGCCTGAAGAATGTTCTCAAAGAATTCGGCTGCGGTATCTGGATTATTCAGAATGCTGCGATCAAATGGGCTTCCGCTCATCAAAGACTCCAGGCGGTTGACGATTTGATCCCGCGCAGCCAGCGGGGGAAATCAGCTGATTGAACAAAAAGAATGAATTTCGTTCAAATCGGACCGAATGTCAGTATATCTGGACGAGGCTTGAATCGAAATGCGTAGTTGTCTGAAGGGGCGGGTCTTCAGAGCAACCGGAAATTGATCTCGATGCTGGCCCGCACATTGACCGGCTTGCCATCCTTCATGCCCGGCCTGAAGCGCCACTGATTGACCGCAACAATGGCTTCCCGATCCAGGCCGAGGCCGAGAGGTCTCGCGACCCGAATGTCGCGGGCGCGGCCTTCGGAATCGACGACGAGCGCGAGCAATACACTCCCGTTAAATTTGGCCTTGCGCGCTTCCTCCGAATACTCCGGGTCCACCTTGAAGATTATGGATGGAGCACTGACGCCTCCGCCCACTTTGTAGACGCCCTCGGCGGGAGCGACCGAAGTCCCCGGAGCGCGGCATTCGAGCAGGATCGTGCCTGAGCTGACGGCTGGTTCACCGTCAGCCACCGCCGGCCGGAATCTCCAGGACTTCACAGCGTCGCGAACCGCCTGGCTGATGGAGTCTTCGCCAGACAGCGCAACCCGGATTGCCGATGGGGTTCCGTCCGTCCCGACCTGAAGATCCACTGGCACATAGATAACGTTTTTGGTGCAGGTTGCGGCGTCCGGGTTGACATAAACCGCGAGCGCGGGCTTTATCCGTTGCCCAGTGGCCGCGGGCAGCGAAAATTGTGAGCCGACGATCCGCCACGGTCCACCGTCATCGAGGCGGAACGGGAGTTCCACTTCTTCCACCACAGGCCGATCGAGCGAAGTTGGCTCGTAGCGCCATTGCTTCACCGCTTTCAGAGCTTCTTCATCGAGCCCCAGCCCCAGGCCTCGCCGGATGCGGACATTCTCGGCCGCGCCGTCGGGTTTTACGTCAAGTGACAGAAGAACCGTACCCTGCAAACCGGCGGCGCGAGCTTCGGGAGAATATTGTGGATTGACTTTAGCCCTGAGGGTCGGCGTCGCCACCATCTGGACGTCAGGGACCGTCTGGGCAGGCACAGGACCCGCGGCGAACACCATGCACAGAAGAACTGACCGGAGTGCCTGCTTCGATCGCATCAGGATTCAGGCTAACGCCCGAATCAGTGTCAGAGCAACCGGAAGTTCACTTCGATGGTTGCTTTAACGGCGACCGCCTGACCGCCCTTCATGCCCGGTTTGAACTTCCATTTCTCGACGGCTTCGATGGCTTTTTCGTCGAGGCCCATGCCGAGACTCTTGACGACGTGTATGTCGCGGGCTTTGCCTTCGGTGTCGACGACGATGGCCAGCATGACGGCGCCGCTGTATTTAGCCTTGCGAGCTTCTTCGGAATACTCGGGGTCAACCTTGAAAATGACCGAGGGCGCACTCACGCCGCCGCCGACGCGGAACACGCCGCCGCCCACACCGCCGCCGGAACCGGGGCCGAATCCGCCGCCGTCACCCGATCCCAGACCTCCGCCTTTGCCGCTGCCCATGCCGCCGCCGGAACCAGGTCCGTTCGACATGTTGGAAAGCCTCGCCAGCGGATCGCCCCAGTTCGGCAGGTTGTTCTGCGGAAGCACGACGTCGGGAGGCGCGATGATTGTCGGAGTCATCGCCAGTTTCGGTTGTTCCTTCACGATCATGGGAGGCGTAAACTGTTTCATCGACGGTTTAGGCGCCTGGCCCTTCGACACGGGCAGAATCTCCCGCGCTCCACCGCCGCCGCCACCACCCGCGGCCTTCTTCGCAGGAGGGATATACGGCTTGATGTTCGGGTCGAGCAGGTCAAGGTTGTCCGCGATTTTCTTCTGCACGGTCTTGCTGGTGAAAGTGACCATCAGCAAGGTGAAAACCAGGGCGAGAATCCCGGAAGACGAGTAGAACGACTTGGCCTTGGGCGCATACATGCCCCATATGCTCTTCACCGCAACCGGCTTCGATGTGATCTCGAGCGGCGGAAGTTTCTCCGGCTTGATCACATCGTGAATGTTCTGGTAAAGAGAGATCCACCACGGAATCTCCGCCTTATCCGCGGCGAAGAGCCGGTTCAGATGGTCGTCCATGTCGGTCCGCAGTTTCACCTCGCCGTTGGCGTTGTGCGCTGCAGTTTGATTCGGATCGTAGGGCGGAACTTCAGGCATCTCGGTCGACTCTCATAACGGCGTAACTGCCGCCTTCGTGGGTTTGACGGAACCACGTTCTGTTCCGTTTCCAAATTTGGAATGCGGCCACGAGCCCATCACTATCGCTTGGATTTTAGCACAACGGTGATAGTTCAATGTGTTGCCGGGAAACAGTGTTGTATGGTACTGCGTCTTACGACCATTCTGACGGCCACGGCGAATTCCAAGTTACGGAAACCGGTAGCTTTATGGATTCCTGATGCTGACCCGGAAGAGCCCCCTCGCACGTGGAAACCGGCTCGTTTACGAACGGCTATAATAGCCTCCAGTGTCTTTACTTATACTGCGCAAACTAACCATCGTTTTCGCGGCTGCAACGGCTCTTCTGGCTCAACAGTCGCCCCAGTCCGCGCCGAAGAGAATGAGCACACCGGCCGCGCCCTCGATCGATAAGGCCAAACTGGAAGCCTACATTCGCCACCTGTTTGTGTGGCCGACCGAGATTGCGGTCACAATCGGCGACCCCGAACCGAGCCCGGTGCCCGCTATGTATCAGGTCAAAGTGGTCGGATCGAAGGATGGGCAGAGCCAGGAAGACATATTTTACGTTTCCGCCGATGGCACGAAAATCATTCGCGGCACCGCGTACGATCTGGAAAAGAACCCATTCAAATCCGAGTTGGACAAGATCAAGACCGAATATCAGCCGAGCATCGGGACTCCCGGTGCCCCGGTCGTATTGGTCGAGTTCAGCGATTTCGAATGCCCGTATTGCCGGCAACAGGCCAAAATGCTGCACGATGAGCTGCTGAAGGCCTACTCGACCCAGGTGCGACTCTACTATCTGGATTTCCCGCTGGAGTCGCTGCATCCGTGGGCAAAGAGTGCCGCCATGGCGGGACGGTGCATTTTCCATCAGAACGCGAGCGCCTTCTGGACCTGGTACGACTGGATCTTTGAGCATCAGGACGAAATCAAACCCGAGATTTTCAGAGGAAAGCTGCTTGAGTTCGCCCAGGGAAATGGCATCGACGGGCCGCAGCTTTCGAAGTGCATGGATAGCGGCGTTACCGAAGAGGAAGTGGAGAAAACCCGCGCCGAGGGCAGGAGCCTCGACGTCGATTCCACGCCGACACTGTTCGTCAACGGGCGGCGGATGGTCGGAACGGTCCAGTGGGAGGTTCTCAAGCGGGTGATCGATTATGAAATCGGTTACCAGAAGACGGCTAAAAACGCCGGCGAAGACTGCGGGTGCAGTATCCAGCTGTCGACGCCCGGGGTTGCCCCTAAAACCGGCCAGGTCGGCCTGAAGAATTAGGTACAAATGTTACGCAGAATCTGGATTCTCCTCCCGCTCGCGGGAATCGTTTTTGCGGCGACGGCGGGCGATGCCGCGTTCGACCCGGATCGCTACCTCGATCACATCAAATACCTCGCTTCGCCGGAAATGCGCGGACGCGAGAGCGGATCGCCCGAACTGGAGAAGGCGGCCCAGTATATCGCCGATCATTTCAAGGCCGACGGCCTGAAACCCGCGGATGGCAAGAGCTACCTGCAGCCTTTCGAGATCACCACCAGCGCAAAGCCGGGCAAAGCCAATCGTCTGGATGTCGATCTCAAAGGGGATGCGGAATCGCTCCAGCCGAACAAGGAATTCGAGCCATACAGCTTTTCGTCCCGCGGAAAGGCATCGGGCGGGTTGGTATTCGCCGGATACGGGATCACCGCACCCGAGTACAACTACGACGATTATGCGGGTCTCGACGTTAAAGGCAAGTTCGTCCTGGTGCTCAAGCACGAGCCGCAGGAATATGACGAAAAGAGCGTCTTCGAGGGCAAGGTTTACACCGACCATTCGCAGGAATACAGCAAAGCGGCGAATGCCAGAAGACACGGCGCGGCGGGCGTGATTCTGATCAACGACCGCGTGAATCACTCGAGCGCTGGAGATGAACTGGATGCCTTTGGCGCGGCCGCCGGTCCGGCCGACGCAGGCATTCTCTTCGTGCAGGTCAAAGAACAGGTGGTCGGACCCTGGTTCAAAGCCGCGGGCAAAGACCTGATGGAACTGGAGCGCGGCATCGACGCCGATCTCAAGCCGCGTTCGTTTGCGTTCCCGGGACTTGAAGTCCGGGAGAATGTCGACGTGGAGCGGGTAGTCAAGACTGTGCACAATGTTCTGGGCTATCTGCAGGGCCAGACGGACGAGTATCTGATCATCGGCGCGCATTACGACCACCTGGGACTTGGTGGCGTATTTTCGCTTGCACCATCGCTCACCGGCACGGTTCATCCCGGAGCGGATGACAATGCGTCGGGGACAGCCGGGGTCATCGAACTGGCGCGGCACTTCTCAGCGCTGCCGAAGCCGAAGCGCGGCATTCTTTTCATGACCTTCGCGGGCGAGGAACTGGGGTTGCTCGGATCCGGATATTACGCCAACCATCCGGAGTTACCGCTGGACAAGGCTGTCACCATGATCAACATGGACATGATCGGACGCGTGCGCGACGGCAAGTTGTACGTCGGCGGGGCGGGAACGGGCACTACTCTGCGGAAGGATCTGGACGGCATCACGCCGCGTTATGCGCTGCATGTGGATTATTCCGATAACAGCGGCTACGGATCGAGCGATCACACATCTTTCACGGCGAAACAGGTGCCGGTGCTGTTCTTTTTCTCCGGACTGCATGGCGATTATCACAAGCCGAGCGATACATGGGACAAAATCAATGCTCCGGCCGCGGTTGAAGTGCTGCAGCTGGTCGCGGACATCACGGATCGGCTGGACAATCAGACCGACAGGCCCGAGTTCGTCCGGGTCGAGGAGAAACAGACGAACCCGCACGCCGGGCAACTGTCGGGCAGCGCTGGAGGGGGTGGGTATGGTCCCTATTTCGGAAGCATCCCCGATTTCGCGGAGCCTCCTCGAGGCGTGCGGTTCGCGGATATCACGCCCGGCTCGCCGGCCGGTAAAGCGGGGTTGAAAGCGGGGGACATTCTGATCCGGTTCGGCGCGGACCCGGTGCAGAATCTTTACGACTTCACCTATGCACTGCGGGCGCATAAGCCGGGAGATGAGGTTGAGGTGGAAGTCCTGCGCGGCGACCAGAGTGTGAAGGTAAAGGTCCAGTTGACGGAACGGCATTGATGCTCCGTGAAGTGCGGCTCCGTAAAGTTTTCCCGGGCAACAGCCGATAAGTAATCAGGATGCCCGTGATTTCGCAGATACCGCCGTTGATCCTGCATCCTTTCAGCGGTGGCAGCGGCCACGAAGACCCGCTGGATGGGGTGCGCGCCTCCCTCGCCCTGCAAGGCCTGATCGCTTCCGAGGACGAAGAGTCGGTACTTTACCGCCGGATGCTGGCTGGCCGCTACCAGGAAGTGCGGATGCTGGTTTTTCTGGGCAAAGATATCTTCCGGTGGCTGCGCCAATGCGTGGAGTTTGTCAATTCGGGAGAGGATGCGGACAGCCGGATCGTGGAGCAAAGCTTTGCCGCGCTGGTGGTGGAAGATCCGCCTGAGTCGGTCCGGCGGAAGCTCGAGACCTGGGGCGTAACGGATCGGCGGTCCGTATTTTCGCGCGCGATAGGCGTTCACAGCCTCTTCGAGGACCCGCCGCCCGCCGAGTCGCTTTCGCCGGTTTTCCTTAAAAACTATCATCGGTACGCGGACCACGCGTATATCTGCTTTCAGCACCTGACAGCATTTCTACCGCTGGACGGGAAGCGATTTCCGTTCGAGATTTACGCATCCGAAGAGTATGCGAGGATGCTCTCAGACCAGTGGGAGTAATCAGCGAAAGCCAGCGGGAGTAAAGCGATCAGCGGGAGTAACGACGGCGCAGGACCGGGTCTCTTACTCCGCGGTTACAGTGTTTCGCAGCGTGCCTATGCCTTCGATCTCCACTTCCACCACATCGCCGGGATACATGCGGCGAGTGTTGCCAGGCGTGCCGGTAAAGATCAAGTCGCCCGGCGTCAGCGTGACATAGCGGCTGACGAAGCTGATGACCTGGGGCACGTCAAAGATGAAGTCGCTCGTTCGCTGGTGCTGCGCAATCTCTCCGTTGACTCGCGTGATCAGCAATAAGTCGGAGTAATCCAGATCCGTGACGATCCAGGGACCCACCGGCGAAAATGTATCGCACCCCTTTGCGCGCCAGTATTGCACGTCTTTGCCCGCGCCGCGCTGCCAATTGCGGTCGCTCACATCGTTGCCGCAAGTGACGCCAAAAACGGCCGCTGCGCTTTCCTCGGGAGAAGCATGGTGAATCGTTTTACCCATGACCACCACCAGTTCACCCTCGAAATGAACGTCCTCGGCGTCCTCCGGAAGAACGATTGCGCCTTCCGGGTGTTGAAGCGAGGAAATGGGCTTATAAAACATCTCCGGCTTCGACGGCATCGGGCGAGTACCCAGATGACTAACGTAGTTCTGCCCAACAGCCAGGATCTTGGGCGGCTCGCAGGGCGCGAGCAACTTCACATCCTCCATTGCGAACCTGCGTCCCGTCAGCCTGACAGGGCCGAACAATCCGCCCTCCAGTTCCTCGACGGAACCATCGCGTAGGACGCCCCAGGCCGTGGCGCCATTCACCCTGTACCGCGCGAATGCAGGCATTTATCCTGAAGTATAAGGCACGCCTTTTGCTTTGGGGGTTTGTGAGATAAAATACGTTGAAGCTGCGTTACAATGCTATCGGACCTGTCGCAGTCTCGAAATTTTTCAGGACCTGAAATTGGAATTACAAAGATGGATAAACCAGCGCAAAACATCCAAGACAGTTTTCTCAATAATGCGCGCAAGGAAAAAGGTCTAGTCACGATCTATCTGTTAAGCGGCGTAAAGCTTTCAGGGCGTATCAAGAGCTTCGACAAATATTCTCTTGTGCTCGAAACAAACAATCAGGAACAGCTGATTTTCAAGCACGCCATTTCGACCGTGGTGACGACCAGAGCTGTTCAGCAGCACGCGCCCGTTCACAACACAATTCATCAGACCGTCGGGACTACGCTGGTCCAGACGGCGGGCGCGACGCCTCAGCATCCGGACAGCTAGGGTTCGCGAGGGTCAGCTCCGACGATTTCAATCGAACAGGCTCCGGAAAAGGCCATTCTGGCGGGCTTTGAACGGCGCAGAGGCACTGCATCGAGAGCTGCGTCCGAATCGTTCGAGGAACTGTCGGAACTCGCGCGCAGCGCGGGCGCGGAAATCGCCGCGGCTGTCTTTCAGGTGCGTCCCATTGTCGATGCGGCGACACTGATCGGACACGGCAAGGTCGAAGAACTAAAGGAACTGGCGGAAGCGCATCATGCCGACGTTCTGATTTTCGATCACGACCTCACACCCACCCAGCAGCGCAATCTGGAAGCTGCAGTCGGAATTAAAGTCATCGACCGGACGCAGCTGATCCTGGACATCTTCGCGCGGCGCGCCCGCACCGCTGAAGGACGCCTCCAGGTGGAACTGGCACAGTTGAAGTACATGCTTCCCCGTTTGTCGGGCCAGGGAACGTCATTGTCGCGTCTCGGCGGCGGCATCGGCACCCGGGGCCCCGGCGAAACAAAACTGGAAACGGACCGGCGCCGCATCGCCACGCGCATCAAAAAAGTCGAACAGGATCTTCAGCGCGTGCGCACCGGCCGCGCCCTGCATCGGGACAACCGAGGCGCCGTTCCGATTCCGACGATTTCGATGGCCGGGTACACGAACGCGGGCAAATCCACGCTGTTCAACCGGCTCACGGCTGCCGATGTCCTCGCCGATGCGCGTATGTTCGCAACGCTCGATCCAACGACGCGGTCGATCACTCTTCCATCCCGGCGACGCGTTCTGCTGAGCGATACCGTTGGATTCATACGGAATCTGCCCACGACGTTAATTGAAGCCTTCCGGGCAACTCTGGAAGAAGTAGCCGACGCGGCGCTCATCCTGCATGTCGTCGACGCGTCGTCCGATCAGGCGGCGCAACATGTTGCCGAGGTGTTCCGCGTGCTGGCGGAGATCGGAGCTTCCTCCACACCGCAGATCGTCGTGTTGAACAAAGCCGACAGGTTGCCGGTGGAACAGCACGATGCCGACATACTGGGTGCCCGCCTGCTGGCCGATGCCGGGCAAAGTGCTTCGACGCCTGTCGTGATGCTGAGTGGCTTGACGGGTCAGGGCCTGGCGCAGCTGTTCGAAAGGATCGATCAGGTGATTGCCTTCGACGCGCTCGAGACTGTACGATTTCGTATACCGCTTCGCGACGGCGCCGCAATCGCTTTGTTACACGAATGTGGCAGAGTACGCGCGGAGGACTATGATGAGAACTTATGCGTGATCGAGGTGGATGCCCCCGAGTCGCTGCGCCGGCGCCTCCGCCGCTACCTGATCGGAAATTCCGCTCG
>CAWBIS010000041.1:0-4541 GCA_963788485.1 Terriglobia bacterium | reverse complement strand
TATTCGTGCTCGTCGGCGTCTTTGCGGACGTGGACACAATGAAAAAATCTCCCGATGCATCGGCAGCCAGAGCCCTCGGCACATCCTGGGAGTTCAGATCCGGAAAATGCGGGGAGAACTGCTGTACCGGGGCTGCTGCCCGCAGGGAACCGACGGCGATCGTAGCCACGAGGAGCAATCGCATACATCTCGCACTCTCGCAATCGAACGCCCAGGAAAGCGCCTTTGTATTCCACGAGTTGCCGCATCCGGAAACAACGTAGTGTGTCGCGGCGACACAGCGGGCTCGGTCGCGATACGCTTGCCGCCCCGCTGACAAAAATGCGATCACGAAATGATATTCGTCCCATCGCGCGTGCTCCGCGGTACCGATTCCGCAACTCGTTCCCGCTCACGGCGGCAATTCGTCCGTCTTTGACGGCGATTGCCTGACGAATCGAAAATGCATCATCCACCGTGATGATGTTGCCGTTGTAAAGCACAAGGTAGGCGGAGTCGCTCTGGGCCTGCAATCCCGCAGCGGCAGTTAACGAGGCGGCGCCGGGCCTTCGCTAATGCAGCGTAGCGGGTTTCGCGGCGCCGTAGAAGAGGCTGTTGAAGAGCAGCTTGAAGGTGCCGTCGGGCTCGCCGCGGAATGTCACTTCCGGCCCCATTACGAACACCTTCCCTTCACCCTCCCGCGCTTCCACCACCGCTGCGGAGCCATCCAGTAACTGCTGGCCCAGGGCCCAGCCGCTGTCCAGAGTCTCTTTGCCGGAGAACCATGCGACCGGAGTTTCGCCCTTCGCCCCGGCATCGGCCGGCAAACGAAAGACGGGGTTGTTGTCGAAGAATACATCCACGGTCTCGGGCATGCCGTAAGCCAGCGGGCTGGTGTTGTCGATGCGGGCGCGCATCAGCGAACCCGGAATGTAGAACTTGTCTCGGGGAAGCGCGCGCTCCTGACCATTCGCGCCCTTTTCGGTGAGGGCGTTGGTCAGCGGCACTCCCAGCAGCGCAGCGATGCTGGTGGAACTTCCCACAGTTACCACCGCTCCGCCTGCCTCCACAAACTGTTTGATCTGCGGAATGGTTTTCTCCGCCGTAATGCGTCCGACCCAGCCGCGGTACTCTTCGGGAACGTCTGCCGGAGCAGCTCCAGCGCCACCCCGGCCGCCGCGTCCGCCTGCGCCGGCGCGCATCGCACCATCGGGAAAAACGAGCACATCGAACCGGCTCTTCAGATTCCCCGCGTCCAGCGTTTGCGGATAAACCACTTCGAAAGGAAACTCGTATTGCTCAAAGAGCCAGCGCGTCCATCCCGAGGGCATCAGGCCTCCGTACTGGTCGTAAAGGCCGATGCGCACCCGCGGAATGCGATACGCATCGCCCAAGGGCGCTTTGGCCACGGCATATACCGCCAGGCCCAGATCGACGGCGCCTTTCTGCAACACGGGCAGCGCGGCGGCGGAAGCCGGCACCCAGATCGCGCCAGTGCCCAGATCCAGGCCGTTGGCCTGCGCCGATCCCTTCAACCAGTACACTTCGGCATTGGCTTTCAACAGGCGGTTCACCAGAGTAAGCGAATAATTACTGCGGTGGCTGATCAGGTATCCCGCCGGATGGTCCGGGCCCGTCACGCTGCGCGGCATCGGTTTCTGTAATCCCTCAAGCTTTCGGAACGGCCCGTTGAAGCCGTCGAGGATGCGGTCGTACTGCACTCCCATCTGCATGGCCAGAGTCCATCCGGCGATGTCGTAGGGCTGCTTGGGCGGACCGCCGGGATACACGTCGTCGCGCGGATGGTCCTGCGGCTCGAACATGTCGCGCACAAACGGCCGGAAGGCCTGCGCCGTTTTAACCACGTACGATCCCGCCGGATACTTCCTGCCGGCCACTTCGAACGGGGCCGATGCCTCAAGCACGGTGATTCCGTTCTTCAGCAGCGCGTTGATGAATCGGGTTGCGGTGGGGAAATCGGCCTGATCGGAGGACATGATGTAGCCGCGCGGGTCGCGCATTTTGGGATCGTGCAGCACCTTCTCGTAGAGCTCCGCGGGCACGCCCCGCGCGCGAGCCCCGCCGCCTGGCGAGTCGCCGCCGCCGGTAGCCTCCTGAGTCTGCTCGCCTGTCTGGCCGGCCGCGGCGCGCAAAGCGTCGATGCGCTTTGGCGTGATGGTCCAGTAATCCCTGCTGCCTCGTTCGATCGAGTTCATCCCCATGCGGTAGATGTTGTAAAGCAGGGTTTCGCGATTGCGCGCGGCATAGTCCAGCATGGCCCGGTTGGTTTCCATCAGGTAATCGATGGTCTGGTGAAAGTGCCATTGCTGC
The DNA here is from genome assembly GCA_963788485.1 of Terriglobia bacterium. Classification (GTDB taxonomy): domain Bacteria; phylum Acidobacteriota; class Terriglobia; order Bryobacterales; family Bryobacteraceae; genus BOG-234. The sequence continues at coordinate 2,231 of CAWBIS010000041.1, read as the reverse complement.
GGCGCGATGGGCAGCGGCAGATCGCTGATGTATAACTGCTTCTCGGGGATCAGCGGGATCTCCATGGGTGTTGGGTTGCCGATGATCTCCGTCAGCAGCGCAATCGTGTTGTGATAGGTGGCAGTGTTGCGCATGCCGCCATCCCACCAGCCGTCGTAATTGGCCTGTGTGCGCATGCCGCTTCCGCCCTTGCCTTCGGCCACCAGTCGCGTGTGCATGGCCGTGCCCACGGCCTCGATTCCCAGGGTTACGAGCGGGTCCAGATTGTGATTCACGGGGTCGCGCAGCGGCGGAATGAAGATCACCTCGCCCGCCGGACCCGATTGGTGGTGGTTGTACATGAGCTGCGGGTTCCACTCGATCGTGAGCTGCCGGTTCATATTGGCCGTCTCCGGCATGTTCGAGGTGAGTGAATCGCGATTGTCGTCGTGCCCGATGTATTTGTTGTACAGCCGGGGCAGGCCGTTCATCGTGCGGCGCGTTTCGTCTTTCTCGCGCATGTACCAGTCGGCCACCAGCTCCAGCCCGTCGGGATTCGCCGGAACGCACAGAAGAATGTCCTCGTTCAGCAGACGGACGGTCTCCGCATCGGTTCGCGTCAGCATCTGGTAAACCATCTCAAGGAGTTGCTGGGAGCCCGCCACCTCGGTTGCGTGCAGGCCGCCATCGATCCACACTACCGCCTTGCCTTCGCGTGCCAGCGCATGCGCCTGATCGGAAGAGAGCCCCTCGGCAGCCGCCAGTTTCTGAGAGATCTCCTTATAGCGGGCAAGATGCTTCAGATTTTCCGGCGACGAAATAATCGCCATCCATTGGTGCCGGCCCTCCGCCGTCATCCCGATATCGGTCAGTTTCATCCGGTCGGATTCCGACGCGAGCTTCTTCCAGTAGGCCTCCAGCTGCGAATAGTTGACCAGCCGATAATCGGCGCCGATATCGAACCCGAACTCCTCTTTCGGGCTGGTGATGTGGCGCGGGGTCTGGCCGGAGAGGCCCGTCGCGGCCAGCAAAGCGATGCACAAGCGTCGTTTCATGAATCCCCTTTTTCAGTTCAGGAACATCAGGCAAACAGCGGAATCGACCGGCGATCGAGAATATCTCCGACCGCGCGGTGCGCTTCCCACAAAGCGGTATCCGTATGCGGACTGGCGCCCGCATCGGAGTTCGCGATGGCAACGAGTCCCCAGGGCTGGCGCGCTACGACGCACGGCCGCGAATCGGTGGAGGTGTAAACCCACTCCATCGGCTCGTAGAGGCTGTTGTACGTGTAAGCGTAGCCGTGCGGCCAGCGATTGACGGTGATGGCGAAAATGTCCCGGGCCGGATCGAAACCGCCGCCTCCCAGAGTGCGCGCGAGCTGATCCCGAATATTCCGCTCGAAAGTCTCAAACGAGGTATTCAACAATTCTGCCCGACCCAGCCGATGCTGTTCCTTGCGTGGCTTGCCCGGCGAAGTCACCACTCTGACGAGATGCAGAGCAATGGGATCGTCGGGAGACTGCGGGTGTTTCAGATCCCCCAGTGAAACCGCTTCGGTAAGCGCAACGCTCGTGTGATACATGGTGGGCGCGTTGACATTGCCGATGCCCAGGTTCTTCCACGCATTCCAGTTCTTCACGCCGACGCTGGTGTAAACCAGGGGCCCTTTCACACCATACGCGAGCGCCTCTTTCTGCCTGGCGGGCAGATCGGGCATGACGTAAGGGATCACCATGTTCCAGCAGGCCATGACGCAAGCCTTCGCGCGCACGTCGTAAGGCCTGCCGCCGCGCGAGTAGCTCACAATCGCTTCTTTGGCGCGCGCCGGATCTCCGTCATGCCTCACGTTGACGACTGTGCTGCTCAAACGGATGCGCGCCGCTTGTCCGGGATTGTCGAGTTTCGCATAATTGACTCGCGCCGCGCCCGAATCTTCCATGGTTTTCCCCGGCAAGGCATCGGGGATCAGCCAGCGCACCATCAAGCGCGCGAGCGTGGCGTTACCGTCCGGGAAATGAACCGCGCTGCCGCCGCCGGGCTTTTGCCGGCCGTGCTGCGGTCCGGGTAAATCGGCCAGCACGCCGTCCGGAGTCGGATCGAGATTCATGCCGGAAAATCCCGGCTGCCCCATTTGCCATGCGAACAGCGCCGGCGTGGCGTCGGCGCCCACGCAGAAATTACCTTCTCCGAAGTTTCGAAAAAACCACAGGGCAGCAATACGGTAACTGAAACCAGTAAAGTATACATAACAC
>CAWBIS010000040.1:0-11609 GCA_963788485.1 Terriglobia bacterium | reverse complement strand
TGCCGATAGAAAAAGTCGCCGTTCAACGCGGTTGGGAGGCGCTGAAAGCCTGCGGCATGTCGATCCAGACGCCGCGCCCGAAAAATCCCAAGTCCGCAACGCCGGAGGAGGCGGCGGCGTTTAAAAAAACCTGGAACACTTCGTCGCCCGAAGAAGCGGAAAAGCATCCCGAGCGGCCAGTCGAGGTCTTCGCCCAGCGACGAACACCGGCTCGGCCTGAAGCCGGTGACGCGGCGCGTTTGGGCGCCCATCGGCGAGCGCCCGATCGCGCCGGGCCACCATCGCTTCGATTGGCTTTACGTGACCGCCTTCGTGTCGCCGGCCAGCGGCGAGACCTTTTGGTATGTGCACGACGGCGTGTCAGAAGCCGTTCTTTTCGGCGCTGCTGGAAATCCTTTGCGCGCGAGGCGGGCGCTGGCGTTGATCGAACCATCGTGCTCGTTCTCGACAACGCCGGCTGGCACGGCGAGGCGGGCCTGAAAATTCCAGACGGCGTGCGCTTGGCATTCCTGCCACCCTACACGCCGAGCTACAACCGGCCGAAACGCTTTGGGCGCTGGTCGACGAACCCATCGTCAACAAGCACGTCGCGACGATCGACGAACTCGACGACATCATCGGTCGGGCCGGCCAACCTGGCTGGTGCATTGCGGGACTTCGGGGAACGAGCAAAGGATAGCCCGCGCCCGATTCGCTACGGCAATTCCCTCGGTTTGGCCCGTGCTCGGGGCGAGAATTCCGCGAACCCAGATGGCGCCTTCGTCGAGGTGCGGAAGGAACTCCGAGCCGAGTACGCTCGTGGCCAGATAGATGGCGACCACAAAACCCGACAGGGCAACACCCAGCGTGAGCCAGCGGAAGCGGATGGCTTTCCCCAGTGCGGCGCGATAAACACGCGTCAGGAAAATCATGACCGGGTTATGCCATTCTTTGGTCCCTTTGGGGAAGAAAATGCTGGAGAGCACCGGAGCCAGCAGCATGGAGAATATGAGCGCTCCGAGAAGAGCGAACGCCACTGTCCACGCCATCGGCTTGAACAGGCGCCCTTCCACGCGCTGCAAAGTGAAGATCGGCAGGTACGCGGTGATGATGATGCCGATCGCGTAAAAGACGGGACGCTGGACTTCGTGAGCCGCCTCGCGGATCTTTTCCATCGGCGTTCTCTTGTCTTCCTGCGCGTGCCGGGACAGATGGCGCACGATGTTCTCCACCATGACGACCGCGCCATCGACGACCATGCCGAAGTCGAGAGCGCCAAGAGAAAGCAGGTTGGCGGGAATGCCTTTCAACTGCAGGCAAGTGGCCGCGAAGAGCAGCGAGAAGGGAATGGTGAGAGCGACGATGAAAGCGCCACGCACATTCCCGAGAAAGAGGAACAGGATCACGACAACGAGGATGATGCCCTCGGTGAGGTTATGGAGAACCGTGTGCGTGGTGAAGTGCACCAGATCGCTGCGGTCGAGAAAAGGAACCACTTTGACGCCATGGGGAAGAATGAGCGTGTTCAGCTCATTGACCTTGGCGTGAATTCCTTCAAGGACCGAGTCGGAATCGGCGCCCTTGCGCAAGAGCACGATACCCGACACGACGTCGTCGTCGTCCACGATTTTGCCGTTTACCAGGTGGCGAGCCCGGGCAAACTGCCCAAGCCGGATCTTGGGGCCCTGCTCCACTACGGCGATATCCTTGATCTTCACCGCTGTCCCGGTCTTGGTATTGATGACGGTGTCCTGAATGTCTTTAACGTCGTTGATCAGCCCGACTTCGCGGACGTCGATCTGTTGCAGTCCGGATTCGATGAAACTGCCACCGGCGTTTGCGTTGTTGTTGGTGAGCTGATTTTCCACCTGGCCGATGCTTAACCCGTAATCGATCAGCTTATTGGGGTCGATGCGCACCTGGTATTCGCGGGTGGGGCCGCCGAAGCTGGCGACGTCTACAACGTTGGGAACGGACTTGAAAGCCTTCTCGATCACCCAGTCTTCGAGCGACTTCAGTTCCATCACGTCGTAGCGCGGATTTGTGCTCTGGAGCGTGAAGAAATAGATCTGGCCGACCGGGCTCCAGTCGGTTCCCATTTGCGGCTGTACGCCGTTGGGCAGCGTGACCTGAGCGAGGCGTTCGAGAACCTTTTCCCGATTCCAGTCGTTCGCCGCCTCGTCGTCGAATGTCATCTTCAGATCGGAGAGGCCGAAGAGAGAGAACGAGCGCAAGGCGGTGAGATGCGGGATCCCGTTCATGACGATCTCGAGCGGGATCGTAACCTGCTGCTCGATCTGCTCGGCCGAAATACCAGGCCATTGCGTGATGACTTCGACGTAGTTGTTGGCGACGTCCGGGTAGGCTTCGACCGGAAGCTGATGGAACGAGATTCCGCCCCAGATAAACATCAACACCGCAAACGCCACGATCATTATGCGGTTGTTGAGCGCGAAATCGACTACCCGGCGAATCATCTGTGCTTATTGCTCCACGGTATTTTCAAGAACCAGGGCGTCTTTGACGACCTGAACGCCGGGATCGATCCCGGTGACTTCCTGCATGTTCTGCGGCAGCGTAATACCGCCGGCCACCTCGGTCCGACGGAACGATTTATCCCCCTGCGGCACATAGACCCAGTCGCGGTCGTGGAGATGCAGAATGGCCGTGGCCGGGACGAGCGCATGGGTCTCTTTCTTCTCGCCGAAGAACGTCGCGGTCACAAACATGCCGAGGCGCATCAGGCCGGGGTTCTCCATTTCGAGACGAACCTTGGCTGTGCGGATGTTGGGATCGAGGATCGGACCGATATTGTCGATGCGCGCCCGGTAGACATGATCGGGATATGCGTTCAGATGGACATTCGCGTATTCGCCGATCTTGACGGTCTTCAGATCGTTCTCGAAGACGTCACAAAGAACCCAGACGTGGGAGAGATCGGAGATGGTGAACGGGTTGGGCGAAGCCAGACCCTGCGTGCCAGCGGCCTGCGTCACTTCCTGATCCGTGATGACACCGGAAATGGGCGCGACAATATCGATGATCGGGCTGGGATGATCCTTGTCCGCGCCCAGCACGCGAAGATGCTCTTCGGTGGTTTCGACAGTGACTTTGGCCTTCGCCTCCGCATCCACGGCCACTTCGAAATCCTTCTGCGCCATGGCGCCAGCTTCAAGCAGAACCTTCGCGCGATCAAGTTGGGCGCGCGCCAGGACCTCATCGGCGAGGGCCTGCCTGTAGTCCGAGAAAGCGCCCGAGATATCGGCGCTCTGGACGCGCAGCAGGAGTTGTCCCTTCGTCACGGTATCGCCCAGCTTGGCGTGGATCTCGACGATTCGCCCGGAAGCCAGCGAGATAACGGGAACGTTGCGGGAAACGTCCGGGGTTATGGCGCCGGTGACGTTCAACTCCGGCGCAGCCTCATACTTGCTGGCGGTAACCACCGGGAACTGTTGGGGATTGTCAACCCTTACGAGACTCGAACCTCCCGCGGGAATCACCTCCGCAGGCGGAGGGGCTTCGGCGCTCGGATCAACTTTGGCGTCGGCCTTCACCTGGCCGCAATTTACGAGCGACAGAGCCGCGCCGATACAGAGTACAAGTTCGACCAGAGCAATGCGTTTCATCGAATCACCTCCCGGCCTACGGCCTGATCCATCTGGGCCGCGGCGGTCAAATACGAACCAATCAGATTCAGGTAAGCCAGCCGGGTATCCCGGTACGATTTCTCGGCGTCCTGGTAGTCGAGCAGAGAGGCTCCCCCCCTTTGGTACGCCAGCGCCATCGTGTCGCGAACCCTGGTGGCAAGGTCGAGGTACGTGTCGCGGTACGGGCGCAGCAGATTGACGGTGCTCTGCATCGTCACATAAGCTGAATCGACGTCGCTGAAAACCTGGGCTTTAGCGGCGTCCTGCAGCCGCTGATTTCGGCGAATGTCAATTTCGGTCCGTTCCTTCTCGCCCTGATTACGGTCGAAGATCCGCAGCGGCACGCTGAGACTGATGCCGACGGTGTTGGTGGCATACGGATTACTGAACGATGGATTCCCTGTGTACCAAACGCTCCATGTCGGATCAGTCGAGCCGTTGGCGACAGCGAGTTGATGCTGGCTTCTCGCCAGTTCCACGTTCTGGACAGCGACCTTGAGGTCGGGCCGCGCGGCAAGCGCGAGTTCGCGGTACTGTTCGAGCGGCATAAGTTCCTCGCTGAATTCGTAGGATCCGGTGACGTCGAACTGCTCGATCGGGGTGCGGTCGTCGAGCAGCGTCAAAAGCTGGATTTTGGCGGTCCGCAGATTGACGGTGGCGGTTTCGAGATCGGACTCGAACTGGACGCGCTGGAGAACCAGGCGGTTCAGGTCCAACTGGGCGATATCGCCTGCGCTGAGACGCGTACGGTTGATGCCCAGCTCACGATCCCAATAGGCAAGATTTTCGCGTGCGTTCTGGAGCACGGCTTTGGCCTGCAGGACCTGCACAAAAGCGCTGCGCAGCGAAAAGATAAGGCCGCGCTCCTGATCGGAGTAGGAGGACAACGCGATATCGGTCGATTTCTTCGCGCTTTCCAGACGCAACTCGCGCTTGTGCGCCCGCTCGTGCAGGTAGCTGATGGCGGGCGAATAATCGGTACCTTCAAATGGACGCCAGACGCCTTGCGAGGGCGCGATCTGAGTTCCGTCCGCGGTGATGGTGAAATCCGGATTGGGACGCAGAAATGCCGTGATCTCAGCCGCTTTCGATTCGTCAATACTCAGTTGCGCGGCTTTAAGCGTGGGGTTCGTCGATTCGAATTTGTCTTTGAGCTGCTGCCAGGTATAGCTCACCTGGCCGAAAGACAGGGAGGGATCGGCCGCGAGGAGACAGAGGGGCAGGAACCAAGCCGATGGCGCGCGAAATGACGACGGGACCCGGCGCGAAGCGCCGAGGGAAAGGGACCGTTGCGGGCTCAAATTTCAATGTAGCGGGGCGGAGGGGCAGCCCCTCATTATCTTTCGGACAGTGCAAACCTATCTTCCGGTCAACTCGTTGACATCTTTCAGGTAATCGATTCGAAACCCCTGGCGGATGCCCGTAAGATGTGGGTAGCTCACCGGCCGCACCAGGAATGTGTGAACAGGGAATCGGTTTAAGATGAATACAAGCCCGCCGCGCTCCGACGAGAGCGGTCCGCGCACGTTGATGCTTTCATTCCTTCTTCGCGGCACGCCGAAAGCGGTTCTTTCGAGGGCGTTGGTGATGACTGCGCTGATCGCCATCGTCGACTGGCGGATTGAAGGCAACATCCCCCTCGGGTTTCTCTACCTTTTTCCCATGCTGTTGGCGGGCAGTGTGCTGCAGCGCTGGCAGATCGCGCTCGCGGCGGCGTTTTGCACGTTCCTTACGGAGATGTTCGACAGCTTTGAATGGTCGCCGGCGGGAATCCCGCGGAACATTCTGATCTTCGCCGCATTCTTCTGCATGGGTTTGTTCGTCTATGAGGTGGTTCGCAGCCGGCAGACGGCGCTCGAACACACCGAACAGATGGAGCGGGAAGTGCGCGCGCGGGGCGACGCGGAGGAACAGCTGAAAATCCTGGTGGAGAGCAGCCCGGCGGCAGTATTCACCACCAATTCGGAAGGAACGGTGCTGCTGGCAAATGAAGCGGCGCACCGGCTCTTCATGGTTCCGGCGGGAACGCTGGCCGGCCGGTCGATCCACGATTTTCTGCCGTCGCTGGTCAACGTGCAGGCGCCGGGCCTCGCGACCGAAAAGAGGCGGCCGATGCGGACCGCCATGCAATGCCGCGGGCGGCGGCAGAACGGCGAAGTTTTCCTGGCCGACCTCTGGTTTTCAACTTACAGCACAAGCGCCGGATCGCGGCTGGCGGCGATGGTAGTAGACGGGTCCGAAGACCTGCGTACCCGCGAAGAGCTCAGCTTGCACCAGTTACTGGCCGGATCGCGCATTCTGGTGGGCGCCGTTTCGCATGAGATCCGCAATGTCTGCGGCGCCATCGCCATGGCCTACACCAATCTCTCCCGCAGCGCAACGTTTGCTCCGCATCTGGAACAGAACAAGGATTTCGAGGCCCTCGGCAGCCTGATTCTCGCCCTCGAGAAAATCGCCGCGATGGACCTGCGGCAGACGGCTGACCAGGCCTCCAGCGTGGATCTGGCTTCGCTGCTCGAGGAGTTTCGCATCGTGGTGGAACCGTCTCTGCAGGACGAAGACGTTCGTCTCTCGATCAACGTGGATCCGGCGATTCCGCTGGTCTGGGCGGATCGGCAAAGTCTTCTCCAGGTCTTTCTCAATCTGACGAAGAACAGTGAGCGGGCCATGCTCAACGAGGATCGGCGTGAGCTTACGATCGAGGCGAGCTGCGAAAAGCAGCGCGTAACAGTACGTTTCCGCGACACCGGGTGCGGCGTTTCTCATCCCGGCCGGCTCTTCCGGCCTTTTCAGCAGCAGGCGGAAGCCACTGGCCTCGGACTGTATCTGTCGCGGGCGTTCATGAGATCGTTCCGGGGCGACCTGCGTTACGAGCCGGAAGCGAAGGGATCGAGTTTCATCGTGGAGTTGTCGGCGGCCGTCGGCGCGGGGAGAAATGGCTTCAGAGAAAACAGTCCAACAACAGATTCGGATCCTGCTCATCGACGACCACAGCCTGTTCCGGGAGAGCCTGAGCCGGTTGCTCGAAGCCGAGCCTGAATTCCGTATCGTCGCCAGCTGCGCTACGGGGAGGGAGGCGCTGAAGGTGCTGGACGCCGACGAAATCGACGTAGTGTTGCTCGATTACGATCTGGGCGACGAACAGGGTTCGGCGTTCCTCGAAGAAGCCCGGCGGCGGCGATTCGGGGGACGCATTCTCATGGTGACCGCGGGCATGGGCGATGCCGCCACTTTGCGCGCGTTCGAAACCGGAGCCTCCGGAGTTTTTCTGAAACACAGCCCTCCCGCACAACTGATCGAGGCGATCCATAAAGTTACGAGTGGCGACATGTGGCTGGATTCGCGCGCCGTTCGTTCCTTCGTCGCCGGGGCAAATGTGCGTACCGATACGGGGCAGGCCGCCCAGACCCTGAGCGCGCGCGAGCGCAGCGTGCTTAAGGCGGTTTTCGAAGGTCTGACCAACAAAGAAATTGCGGCCAGCATGCAGATTTCGGAGAGTTCCGTCAAGGCCGTACTGCAGCAGTTGTTCGAAAAGACCGGCGTGCGCACGCGCAGCCAGCTGGTCCGGATCGCGATCGAGCAGCACGCGGGAGACTGGCTGGCGGAACCGTAAGGACAGGACACGGGGCGCAGTAACGGCTGGCAGCCGCCGGGCGCCCCGTGGCGTTTTGGAAGAAAGACGGGGGTCGCCTCCGAGCGCCCCCGCGACGTGTCATGTGGCGTGACGATACCTCCCGCCCGCCCCACGTCGAACTCGCACCCGCATGTCCCTTACGCGACATGCAGACCTCTGCGGATGTTCAGTAATTAAGTGCGGACGCCAGGTGTTCCGTTTCAGAACGGGACGAGTTTTTCCAGGACTGGAGTACGGGGAGTACTACAGAGCCTGGAGACTAGCGGACGAAACCAATTTTCTGCAACGTGTTCAAAGGCTCCTTATCTTCGAACTGAAGCAGCATTGTTTTCTCGTAGCCATTCTCGATGGCAACTCCGGCCGGAGGAGTATCAAACGGGAAGGTCTTTTGCAGGATGGCGAAATCCCGGGATACGGGACCTTTTCCGGTCAGCCCGGCTTTGCCCATGAACCAGTCGCCGAACTGTGGATTTTCGGTAGGTACGCCGATGAAGCGAGTGTCGCCCCAGTTCAGCGCGGCGAGACGCCGTCCTGCCGCCAGGCAGTGAAGGCACTGGGGATTGAAGAAATAGAGGAAAACCTTGCCTTCCTGCAGAGAAATAGCTCTGCCGTCTTCGGCGGCTATGGTCGTGGGAGCCTTCGTTCCCGTGTGGCGGACGGAAGCGAAGCCAAGGGACACGAGAGCGAATACGGCGACGGCTCCGAGGATCACCCCGGCAGGCCGGATTCCTTCCGAAGTGCGCGCCCAGATTCCAGCGCCAAGAGCCAGCAGGATGAAGGCGCCGTCGCCCAGAAAAAAGCCGGGTCCGACAGCGCGTTTGATCCAGGGGAAGCAGGAGCAATCGGCGCCGCGCAATTCCGTGTAATGGGCGCCAATGAAGATCATGAACGCGAGGAGCAGCAGTGTGCCCAACCATGCGCCCCAGCGGCGAAAGCGCGGCACCAGCAGCAGGACACCGGCGAACGTTTCGAGTGTGCCGAGGATTACGGCGGCGGGCACGCTCAACGACTCCGGAACCTTCGCCTGAGCGAGACGCACGGCGGCTCCGGTGGGATCGGTGATCTTCCAGAGACCGGCGGCAAGAAAGACGGCGGAAATCAGGATTGCGGCAGTGCGGTTGAGCGCGACCTGCCATCCACTCAGTCTTTCGAACGGAATGAGGATCTCGTCCGAGACGGCAATTCCATCAGCCATATTCCTAGTGTATATAGACTATGATCGACTGAAATGACCGCCGGCCGTTAATGAACCGCGAGCGGGGACATTTTGATGTCGGGCATTTTAACCGTTTCGCCCCCACGCACAGTCACGGCAGGAACCGTGTAATCCTGATAGCCCCTCTTTTTCACGACGATTGAGTAGTGCCCCTCCGGAACATCGACGAACTGATAAACACCTTGTCGATCGGCCCCCGTTGTGCGGCGGTGCGATTCGGGCTCAACGCTATCGATGTTGGTCGCTGTCAGAGCCGCGAAGGGAACAGGCGCTCCCTGCTGGTTCCGGATCGTGCCCTCTATCAGCCCGACCAGCGGCTGCTGGCTCTGTAACGGAAATGTGCCTCCAAGCACGGAAAAGGCGATGAATACGGCGTACGCTTTCATTGGGGATCTCCGCTTCGCGACTACTTCGCTGCACCTGGAGTTCCCAAGACTCTTTATCCACGCGAGTTCCTAAAACCTTCATCCACGCCGGGGGATCACTTACGAGCGAGCCAGATGAGAAACATGCCGTCGGGCGCGACGTCCTCCCAATAGGAAAGATAGTCGCTGCGGACTTCGCGGCAGTGTCGTTTCAGCAGGCGCTCCAGATCACGTCTGTCGAACCACTTCTCCCACGCCGGAGTTTCAAGTTTTCCCCAGTGTTCGGCGTTTTTGTCGATGATCGCGAGTTTGCCGCCCGGCTTCAGCACCCGGCACATCTCGTCGACTGCATGCTCGATCTGGATCGCGTGTTCGAGAGATTCGGTGGCGTAGACAGCGTCGAACGCCGAGTCGGCAACAGGCAGCGCAGTCATGGATCCCGCCAGGCGGCGAATCCCGGCGGGAACGAACTTGAGCATCTCCTCCGATATGTCAAGTCCCCAGATGTCCGCGCCAGGATACTGCTCCCGCAGGACCCTGGCAAACCGTCCTTTGCCGCACCCGGCGTCCAACACACGTTTATCGGTGAGGTCGCCAAAGAACTTTAGGAGCGTCTGTACATGCTGAATACGCGGATCGATGGTCGAGGGAAAGTGTTCTTCATCGCGCGAAGCTTCATCGAAGCTGCGGCGGATTTCATTGCGGAGCTCCGGATCTGGAGCGGCCTCCCGTTGCGACAGCCGGACGCGCCGCCAGCGCGAAAAGAGGCTCACGCGCGCGTCAGGAACAGCGGCAGGCCCATTTTCCCGGTATAAGTGGGACGGTACCGGTCTGTGCTGTACATGGTGGCGACATCGATTTTGCGCGGGCCGAGTTTCGGATCGGGAATGGGAACGGCTGCATAGCAGCCATGGTTGATGGCCGTCATGAGACCGCTTTTCCCTTCCGCGATCAAGTCGACTGCCATGCCGGCGAAGGTAGTCGCGACCATCTTGTCGACGAAGTCGGGCGGCCCGCCACGGAGATCGTAGGTGAGATCGCTCACGATGGTCTCGTCGCCGCTGCGTTTCCTGACCTCTTCGCTCAGGACTTCGGCGACGTTGGCCTTCTTGCGATGGCCGAACGCGTCGGCCTCGCCGTATTCGGTGACCTGATAACCCTCCCACTCGGCGCCTTCGGACAGCAGGACCAGGGCGTAGCCGGCGGGGTTGTTCTTCTTGTCTTCCAGAATGAGGTCGAGCAGTTTATCCAGCTTCACCTTGTATTCCGGGATGCAGCAGCGCATGGAACACACGTAGGCGGTATAGAGGGCCGTGTAGCCTGCGTCGCGGCCGAAGACGCGGAAGATGCCGACGCGCTCATGGGATGCGACGGTGGTGCGCTGGCGCTCGATGGCGTCGCTGGCACGTGAAACAGCGGTCGAGAAGCCGATGCAATATTCGGTGTTGCGCACATCGTTATCCATGGTCTTCGGAACCGAAATGACTTTGACTCCCTGTTTATCGAGATGAGCGGCGTAGCTGAGGGTGTCGTCGCCGCCGATCGCCACGAGGTAGTCGAGCTCGAGCTTTTCGATGTTCTTCATGACCTGCGAGGTCATGTCGAAGACGGTCGAGGTGACGCCGGCTTTGACGCTTTGCGCCGCGGGAAAAGCGGTTTTCCCGAGAAACGCCGGCACCTTTTTCATCTTCAGAGGATTGGTGCGGGAGCTGTGCAGCCATGTGCCGCCGGTGCGGTCGATGGTGCGCGTGTTCTCGCGGTTGAGGGGAATAATGTAGCGGGAGGCGCTGGCGGGGTCTTCGAAATTCACGTGGGTGAGCCCTTCCCATCCACGGCGGATGCCTGTGACCTCACGGCCCATATCGGCGCCGCGGTACACGACCGTCTTGATCACAGAGTTGAGGCCGGGGACGTCGCCGCCTCCCGTCAGTATGCCGATTTTACCTGCCTTCATGGTGCGCTCCCGGAATGGATTTGGGTGAACTCTCCATTGTAAGGGCGGGGGTGGATCGGTCGAGGCCGAGTTGAAGCCGAGTTGAAGTCGAGGATATACCCTGCGCCATCCTGATAAACTGAGCCTCATTGAGCGCACCCGCTTATCAGCGAACCCGCTTCCGATACTTCGAACTGATCGTCCTGATGGGCGTGCTGCAGGCGTTTGCGCCGCTCTCGATCGACATGTATCTGCCGTCGATGCCGCTGCTCGAGAAGGTCTTCCACGCCACTACCGCCGAGGTCCAGACCACGCTTGTAACCTTCCTGCTGGGTTATGCGCTGGGGCAATCGCTCTACGGACCCATCACCGACCGATTTGGCCGCAAACCTCCGTTGTACTGGAGTCTGGCTCTGTTTGTGATCTCGTCGGCAGCGTGCGCTCTCACGACTTCGGTTCACGTGCTTTCGGCATTCCGATTCCTGCAGGCGGTCGCGGCCTGCGGCGGAGCGGTGGTGTCGCGGGCGATGGTGCGCGACCTGTTTCCTCCGCATGACCTGCGGCGGATCTTTTCCATGCTGGTGCTGGTGCTCGGCGTTTCGCCGCTCATTGCGCCTTTCATCGGCGGTTATCTGCTGGTGTGGTTCGGGTGGAAGTCCATCTTCCTGACCCAGGCGTCGCTCGGGGCACTGACGCTGATTGCCATGCATTTCCGCCTGAATGAGTCGCTGCCGCCGGAGCATGCGCGGCCTCTCGAAATGGCGAACATCATTTCGAGCTACCGGTATCTGCTGGCGGACCGCACGTTTCTGGGTGCGTCGCTGGTGTGCGGCTA
>CAWBIS010000039.1:0-7189 GCA_963788485.1 Terriglobia bacterium | reverse complement strand
TCCGATGTGCATACGCCACCGCATCGCATACTTTCGAGACCAGTTGAATGCGCTCGGAAACGGGCAAATTCTTCGAGTCGCAATACTGTGTCAGGGACTTGCCGTCCACGTACTCCATCACGAAATACAGCAGCCCGTCCTCCGTGGCCCCGCCATCCAGAAGCCGCGCTATGTTCGGATGCTCCAGCTTCGCCAGAATCTGCCGCTCTACTCGGAAACGGTCCAGCAGCAAGGGATCGTCCGCTCCCCGGCTGATCACTTTTACTGCGACCTGGACTTGAAAATCGTCATCCCCGCGAACGGCTCGATACACCGTTCCCATGCCGCCATGGCCGATCTCTTCCAGAACTTCGTACGGTCCGATTCGCCTGCCCGGCAATACGCTGTTCCCAGGCTTTGTAACTCTTTGCGGGAGTAGAAGTTCAGTCAGGACTGTCGTTTCCGACGACACGTCCCGGCGCTCCGGGTCGTGCGCTCCTTGGTGCATTCTGATCAACCTCCAGTGTATCGAGGGAGGTCTTCGTCGAGAGCCGGCGACGTCATTCGAGTCGCGGAGACCGCCGACTCCGGCGACAGAGCTTCCTTCGACAACCGCAAGCGGTATTCCCGCTCCCCTGCTGAATTTCTATCGGAATCCGACAACTGTAACTCCGTTCGCGAAACCATTCTATGGTGCGCAACGATTTCGTCGCCACGACCATTTGGTGATAAATTTTGTTGCAATCCGATGTCAGCCGCGTTTGTGCCGGGGCTAACATATCCGCTGTGATTCTGATCGAGACTGCGCGCCTTCGATTGAGGACCTGGCAGCCACGCGACCGCGAACCATACGCGAGGTTGAACGGCGACCCGCGCGTCATGGAATTTCTCGACGGGGTTCTTTCGCCCAGCGACACCCATGCCATGGTCGATCGCATGGAGGCGCATTTCAAACTGCATGGATTCGGCCCGATGGCGATCGAGTCGCGCGAAACAGAAGCGCTCATCGGCTCGATCGGCCCAGCCGTCGTTAAGTTCGAGATCCCGTTCGAGACGCATTGCAGTCCATGCGTGGAGATCGGCTGGCGTCTGGCCTTCCTCTACCGGTTCTGACAAAACCTGCGCCGCTGCTTCCGTGCCCGCTAAAATCGTTTCATGAAGGCTCTGTGCCCCTTTGTTCCCGCTGCGCTCCTCGTTGGGGCGTCCCTTTCGATCTTTTCCGTGAACGCCGCCGAACCCGATCCCAAAGCCATTACGTACATCCTGCCCGACAATCTGGATTGGAAGAAAGGCCCCGTTACGGATTCGGTTATGTTGCAGGGCGATGCCTCCAAACCGGGAATCTATATCCAATTGATGCGCTGGCACCCGAACAATATGAGCCGGCCCCACACCCACGACAAACCCCGCTATGTCAGAGTAGTTTCGGGCACATGGTGGGTTGGTACGGGTGCGAAGTTCGATCCGGACAGCACCAAACCGATGCCTCCCGGAACATATGTTGTCGATATCCCCAATGAGCTGCACTATGACGGCGCGAAGGACGAAGGGTGCGTGCTGATGATCATCGGTGAAGGGCCGGTGAAGACATCCGCGCCCGGACCATTCAAGGTTGGTCCTATCAAATAACGGGCGCGGCCCTGCCGAGTAACAAGCGCGGCCCCGCCGAGTCCTGAGCCAAACGCCTCAGTTTCTCGCTTTATCGCGCAGTCCGCGGAGCTGGGTTTCTGCCGCCGCCGATTGGATGTCCAACACCAGTAAGGAGATAGCCTGTTGGCAGCCCGGCACCGGAATTGCGGACTCTCCATTCGGGTGGCTCGGGATGAGAAGGCAATCAATTCGGGCGCTGCTCCTGCTGGGAACTGCCGGCTTCTCTCTGGCGTCACCGGTTGCGGCGAAAGATCATGCGACAGCCTCAGACGCCGCCACGCCGGTCGACTTCTACGCAACGGTGAGCGCCGTGCGCGAAGTGTCTGCGGGCAATGCGATGCCGGGACTCCATCTTGACGCGAAGATCAAAGGTCGAATGACCGACATTTACGTCGCGCCGATGGATTACCTCGCACAGTATGAAATTCATTTCGCCAAAGGCGATGACGTGCATGTTGTCGGATCGCGCACGAAGACGGGGGAACCGGACGTTGTGCTGGCTCGCGAGATTGCCGTCGGCGTGTACAACCGGCGCACTCTGTATCTTCGCGACGACGCAGGGCCGCTCTGGGCGCCACTGGCCCAATAATCGCGCACCGAGAGTATCTTCAGGCAGCCGCGTTCATCATCCGGTAGCGGCGGGCCAGACGGAATCGTGAACGCAGAATCGTGCCGTCCTCGGTACGCAGCCGAACCACGGAAGGGGGCGCCTCGTCCTCGTCCGGATCGGTCTGGTATGGCACTACCTCGACGGCGAGCACACGCTGGCGGCAGCCGCAGAAGCGCGCGCCATAACCTTCGAGCGGCTCGGACATCCATCGAAACAGCCGATCGGACGAGAATGCGTAAATGCGCACGCTGTCGGCGACGAACATGTGCTGCGCCGATTCGTCAAAGGTAATGTCGTTAATCTCCACCGGCGCAACGCAGCCGCTGAACAGTTGAGGCGAGCCCGGATTCACGATGTATACCGCGTTGGCCGCGGCAACCACTATCGAATTCGCCGCCGCCCACGGTATGACCTCCAGATGCCGGCCGCGGGCGCATTCGAAAACTCCTGTCCATTCCTGCCCGGCAGCGCCCGATCGAACGGTTATGTAATCGACGGGCTGATTCGCCGCAAGAGGGAACGCATACTTCCAAACCTCCACTCCGTTCGGCGCGTCGGCGCCATATTCCCGGGCGCGCACCGCCCGGAGGAAACCCGTGCTGTCGTTTACCGATTTCCTCTGAATTTCGTGAACTGCGTGGGAGCTGGTCCTGCGAACCTTCAGGGCAGTTGAAGCCCCCCGGTCCGGGACCACTTGTGAATAGTGCCCGAGCGCCACTTCGTTAAACCTCTGAATGCTTTTCAAGCAACCCGTTTGCCGATGTGATTCTCCACATACGCTGCGCGCTAAAATTCTGCGTATGGAGCCTATGCCGCGGCATCAGTGCATGATCTACGAAGGGTCTCCGGCCAAACATCTGCCGGGGCTCGCTTCGACGATCGTCCAAAAGCTGAAGGAAAACATCCGCTGCCTTTATCTCAACGCTCCGCCCATGATCGCGGGTCTTCGATCCTATCTGGCCGCGGCCGGCGTCAACGTGGCCCACGAGGTAAGCCGGGGAGCGCTGGTGCTTTCCTCGGATCAGACTCACCTGATCGATGGACGTTTTGATGGCGAAAGAATGCTCGCCCTGCTTGAGGATGCCGTCGACCAGGCGTCGCGCGACGAATACCGGGGTCTCTGGGCCGCCGGCGACATGACGTGGGAATTCGGCCTCGAAAGAAATTTCGCGAAACTGCGGGAATACGAATCCGGACTCGAGGAACTCTTCGCGAAACGCCCGGCGCTGCAGGGCGTCTGCCAATATCACATGGATACCCTGCCGGTCGACGTGGTGGAGGAAGCCTTGTACGCGCACCGCGCCGCTTATATCAATGAAACGCTTTCGCGCCTCAACTCTTACTATGTGCCGGCAGAATCTCCGGTGCGGGCGAACATTCCTGCCGGCCATTTGAAGCACATGCTCGCCAGCCCCAGCGTTGCCGGCGATTGACGTTCACTGCAATATTAAAAAAAACAATATCGCGGCTATCTATATTGATCCGCGGGAATTACGCTACCGCTGGCGAATACGTTTGTGCGCCATCCCCGTCGACGCGCGTGCTACCGTCCGATCAAGATCCGGTCGGTACCCATGACCGCATCGGGTCGCTAAGCCGTACAGTCCTCGAGGCTCTGGTCGCGACGAATGCATGAAACAATGGGCGGCAGGCGCTCCCGTTATTGGTGCGGCCCCGGTCCCTCCCGGGAAACCAACAAGGCCCTGGTTCTGAGGGTTATCAGACGGTGGAGCGCTCCAACTTCTCTTAAAGAACCGGACGATGAAAGACTGTAACAGCGAACGCTAAACGTACTCGTAGGCCTTCAGCGTAAGAAATTCGTCAAACTGCGGCGTGGTCATCATCTTCTCGTATAACTGCGCCGCCAGTTCGAATTTGCCGCTGTCGAAACGCGCCGCGCCCAGCATTCCGCGCAACTTCTCCAGCTCTTCCCGCATGGTCTGGTCGACAAGTGCTTTTGTGATCGGGCGCCCGTCGGAGAGTTTCGCTCCGTGCCGCACCCACTGCCACACCTGCGCGCGCGAAATCTCGGCCGTCGCGGCATCCTCCATCAGATTGTAAATCGGCACGCAGCCATTGCCCCGCAGCCACGACTCCAGATACTGCAACCCCACGTTGATGTTGAGCCGCAGCCCCGCTTCGGTAATTTCGCCCGACGGCACCTCCACCAGATCTTTCGCCGTGATATGAACGTCTTCGCGCTTTACGAAGATCTGGTTCGGCGTCTTCATGTATTCGTCGAACACCGCCTTCGCCAGCGGCACCAGCCCGGGATGCGCCACCCATGTCCCGTCGTGCCCGGCCTTCACCTCGCGCAGTTTGTCCTGGCGTACTTTTTCGAGCGCCGCTTCGTTCGCCGCGGGATCGTTTTTGATCGGAATCTGCGCCGCCATCCCGCCCATCGCGTGGATATTGCGCTTGTGGCACGTCTGAATCAGCAGTAGAACGTAGGAACTCAGAAAATGCCGGTCCATTGTGACCTGCACCCGGTTCGGCATCAGGAAATCCCCGCGCTTGCTGAACTTTTTGATGAAGCTGAAAATGTAATCCCACCGCCCGCAATTCAGCCCCGCCGAATGATCGCGCAGTTCCCAGAGAATTTCGTCCATCTGAAACGACGCGAGAATCGTTTCGATCAGCACAGTGGCCCGGATCGATCCCTGTGGCACGCCCACGTAATCCTGCGCGAACACGAACACGTCGTTCCACAGCCGCGCCTCGAGATAGTGCTCCATCTTGGGCAGATAGAAATACGGCCCCGTACCCTTCGCCAGCAGTTTCTTCGCGTTATGGAAGAAGTACAAACCGAAGTCGAACAGCGCTCCCGAAATCGGCTTGCCGTCCACCAGACAATGCCGCTCGATCAGGTGCCACCCGCGCGGCCGCACCAGCAGCACAGCAGTTTTCTCCGCCAGGGCGTATTTCTTGCCCTCGGGACTTGTGTAGCCGATTGACCCGTCGATTGCGTCCCGCAAATTGATCTGGCCCTCGACGTTGTTCTGCCACGTCGGCGAATTCGAATCCTCGAAATCGGCCATGAAGACGTTCGCCCCGGAGTTCAAGGCGTTGATCACCATCTTGCGTTCGACCGGCCCGGTGATCTCGACCCGCCGGTCTTCGAGGTCCTTCGGGATGGGCGCGACCGTCCACTCCTTCGCCCGGATCTCCGCCGTCTCCTTCGGGAAATCGGGCATCGCGCCGTTCTCGATCTCCTGCTGGACTTTTACGCGCGCGGCCAGACGCTCCTCGCGCGTGGGCTCAAAACGCCGTGCCAGTTCTCCCAGAAACGTCATGGCTGCGGGAGTCAGAATTTCGGCATACGCCGGAGTAACGACGTCGAGGATCTCGACGCCATCCGCAAGAGTGGTCACAGGCATGGATCTTATAGTACGACGGCCCCTGTGATTGCTTCCACCAGCCCGGGGATCGTGTACGGAGCCGCTTCGGCGTCCACCGGGATGCCGTTATCGCGCAACGTAGCGCTGGTAATCGGACCGATGCTGGCTGCCCGAATGCCTTCGAAGGCCTGGGCGCCGATGGCGTGCACAAGGTTCTGCACTGTCGATGAGCTGGTAAACGTGATCCAGTGGGGGTGGCGCGAAATGATTTCGCTCGCGCGGTTCGCCAGTTCCGGCGGCGCAATCGTGCGGTAAGCTTCCACCACGTCCACCTGCGCGCCGCGCCGAGCAAGTTCGCGCGGCAGCAGATCGCGCGCAACCGCTGCGCGCGCAATGAGCACCTTTGCGCCGTTCAGATCGTAAGCCGCGAGAGCCTCGAGCAATCCCTCCGCGACATACTGCGCAGCCATCACGTCGACTTTGAGATGAAACTTCTCCAGCGCCTCGCGCGTGGCGGGCCCGATGGCGCAGATGCGCCCCCGGATCGACCGCAGATCCAACCGGCTCGCGTCGAGCCTTTCCAGAAAAAAACGCACGCCATTGGCGCTGGTAAAGATCAGCCAGTCATAGCTCGCCAGATTCGCGATCGCGCGATCCAGCGGGGCGAAATCGGCCGCGGGCTGGATCGCGATGGTCGGCAGTTCGATCACTTCGGCCCCGAGCCCGTGGAGAAGGGTGGAAAGAACTCCGGCTTGTTCCCGTGCGCGCGTGACCACGATCTTCTGACCGAACAGCGGCAGCTTCTCATACCAGCTCAATTTGTCGCGAAGGCGAACGACTTCACCGACAATAATCGTCGCCGGCGGTTTGAGCCCGTGCGCATGAATCACGCCGGGCAAACTCTCAAGCGTTCCCGTGACCACTTCCTGATCCGGGCGCGTGCCCCAGCGGACGGCCATCGCGGGCGTGCTCGCATGGCGTCCCGCGGCAATGATCCGCGCGGCGATCTCATCGAACTGCGACAGGCCCATGAAAACCACGAGTGTCTCCGCCGTGCCCACCTTGTTCCAGTCGATCTTCAACACATCATGGCCGGTGATGAACGTGACGACAGACGTGTGGTCCCGATGCGTCAACGGCACGCCGGTATATGCCGCGATGCCAAGCGGCGACGTGACACCCGGCACCACTTCAAACGGGATCCCGGCGTCGGCAAGCGCTTCCGCCTCTTCGCCGCCGCGGCCAAATATAAACGGATCGCCTCCCTTCAGCCGGATCACATCGAGCCCGCGCCGGGCGCGATCGATCAGCAGTGCGCAGATCTCTTCCTGCGACAAAGCGTGTTCCGATTTCTTCTTGCCGACGTAGAGGCGCTCGGCTCCGGCGGGCGCGAGATCGAGCAAAGCCGAACTGGCGAGATGGTCGAAGAGAATGGAGTCGGCGTGTTCGAGCAGGCGTTTGGCCTTGAGCGTGATGAGTTCCGGATCGCCCGGCCCCGCGCCCACCAGATAAACCGAGCCGGTCTTCGGCGCCGTCATACGGAGCCGTCGGGGGTTGGCTCCGCTTCGTAAACCAGATCGAGAATGGCCTGCGCGCCGCGTTTCAGCAGCAC
>CAWBIS010000038.1:0-30559 GCA_963788485.1 Terriglobia bacterium | reverse complement strand
CTCGACTTGCGCGCGCGCGGCCTCGATCGAAGCGTCGGCAGGCGAAACCGGCGTCAATGCAGGCCGCGGATCATCATGCTGCATAAGCATCGCGGAGCACACTCCAGAAAATTCGCTGTGATGGCTGGACGACGGAGGGCGGGCGGCGGTGCAGGGCCGCGGAATCCGGCACGGGAGCAACTCGTGCCTGGTACCCGCCAGTCTAGCAGAGATCCGCGTTCACTTCGCAACGGCGGCGACCAACGACTGAGCCAGTCGAAGGAAAGGTAAGAAAACCGCATTGCGGAAAACAACGCGGCGAATGCCCGGCTGTATCAGCGCCTGACTTCGGATAAACCTCCGCGTACCTCGGTTACATACATCGTGAAACCTGGAGTCTGTAGCCAGGAACATGGAGTTTGTTGACAAGCCTCAGGTGCGTTGCTAAAGTTCTTGCTACCCACCGCGTTTGTAGTGGTGACTCCATGTGTGTTGCACCGCTCCCGGTAGTGAGCTTTTGTACGATTTCCCGGCGCGGGACACATTTTTGCGCTTCCACAGCACTTCGGGCCCCGCAGCCCGGGCAATTGTAAGACACGAGGTAAGGCACTCATGAAAATCGCAGTCGGTTTCATCCTGCTCCTGGCCGGAACTATTTGCGCCGAGCAGACGGCTTCGGTGTGGGATGGCATCTACGCCGAAGGTCAGGCGAGCCGCGGGAAAGCCGTCTTCGGCCAGATGTGCGCTACCTGCCATGGCGAGTCGCTGAAAGGAAAACAAGGAGGCGCACCGCCGCTCTCGGGTCCCGCCTTCAAGGAAAACTGGAACGGACTGACAGCCGGCGATCTGTTCGAGTACATCAAGACGTCAATGCCGCGTTACGACGCCGGAAAACTCAGCGTCGAGCAAACCGCCGATATCGTTGCCTATCTACTCACTTTCAATGGTTTCCCGGCGGGTCAAAAGGAACTTCCAAACGATGTCGCGGTTTTGAAGACGATTCGCTTCGAGGCCGATAAACCCAGGTAAGCCTTGTCGGGTAGCCACGAGTGTGTGCCCGTCGTCGACTATGAATATCCCGATCACACGTGTTTTGTTTCTACTCCTGACAGTTCAGACCGTGCGCGGCGCCGCCATTGATCGCGATCTGAACGAAGTCACCGTTCCGCAGCTGGAGAAATTTTACGAGTCGCATCGATACACCGTCACACAAGTAGTCGAGTGGTATGCGGCGCGCATCGACAAATACAACGGCATTTATCAGGCGATTGAGACGCAGGATATGAAAACTGCGCTGGCCACGGCTGCCCGGGAAGATGCGGAATCGGCAGCAACGCCGAATCTGGCGCGGCCGCCATTGTGGGGCGTCCCCATCGTCATCAAGGCTAATACCAGCATTCAGGGGCAAGTGACAACAGATGGATGGTCGGGGTTCGTGATTCCAGGTCACGAGCTGGTGGCGCCGAAGGATGCGACGATCGTGGCAAAGCTGCGAGCGGCCGGGGCCATCATCATGGGGAAAACCAATATGCCCGACTTCGCCGCCGGGAATACAAGCCGCAGCACCTCTTTTGGGCGCACGGGCAATGCTTACGATGTCAGATACAGCCCGGGTGGATCTTCGGGAGGAACGGTAACGGCCGTGAGCGCTAACTTTGCGGTGCTTGGCACGGGTACGGATACGAGCAACTCGATCCGCATGCCTTCATCCACCAGTGCGGTCGTAGGCGTGCTACCGACCAGAGGACTTACCAGTATCGCGGGCATTGCGCCTCTCGACTGGCTTCTCGACAACACGGGACCCATCGCGCGCGACGTTACGGATGCCGCGATCGCCCTGAGCGTGATGGCGGGCGAAGATGTCGCGGATTTTCGCACGAAAGGCTCCGAAGCAAGCGCCGAAACTGGTCCCTACACGCGATATCTGCGGAAAGACGCGCTGAAAGGCAAGCGGTTTGGCGTTCCGGCCTTTATGATTACGAACCCGGAGCAGCCCCCCACGCAGCGAGCGCAGAACTCTCTGCAACCGGAAACGCGGGCGATGTTTATGAAGGCGGTGGATGAACTGCGGGCCGCAGGCGCCACCATAGTCATTGACGACGCCATCCTGCCTGTATCCTTCCAGCAGGCGATTGCGAAAATCAACTCAAGGCCCTATCGCCTGGATGGAACGGAATCTTTTCTTAAGGACTATGGACCGGCCGAGTATCATTCGGCCGCCGACTACGAAAAGGTTGCGCATTCGCCGCTCCCCACCACGATTACCGGGCTACCACGTCCTCCGGGCAGCGAACCGGCGGGGCGCGGAAACGCACAACCGCCCGTGCCGCAGGTGGTCTTCGAAACCGATGCGAAGGCCGAGGCGAACTTCTGGGAGCCGCAGCGCCAGGCATTGAAGCTTTATAACAAGGCCCTCGAAGATTTTCATCTGGACGGCTTTGTCTATCCGGCCGCGCAAATGCCGCCGCCCGATGAGACAATGCCTCAGAACGGTCAGTTGAGCAGAGGTCCTGGCAGCGCGACCGGCTGGGTGAACCGGATTGGCGTACCCGCTATTGTTGTGCCTGGAGGCTTTTACCCGAGCGGGCTTCCATTCGGCCTCGAGTTATCGGCCGCCCGATGGAAGGACGGCGATCTCCTCGGCTGGGCATACTCTTATGAGCAGGAGACAAAACATCGCCACCCCCCGGTGCTGGTCGACCGCGGTCTTCTTTCCAGGCTGGGCAAGTAGCTGCCGCGATGTGCAAAAGGTTGCTTCTACCGCTGATCCTCTCGCTGGGAGGCACGGCGATCCTGAATGCAGGGACAATCGATCAGGACCTTGCCGAAGTAACGGTGTCGCAACTCGAGCGTTTCTACCGGACCCACCGCTACACGGTCACGCAGGTCGTGGAATGGTACGCTGCGCGTATCGAAAAGTACGACGGGATATACCAGGCGATTGAGAGCCGCGATATCGCGAGCGCCCTTGTGACCGCGGCGCGCGAGGATGCTGAAGCAGCCAAAGCGGTGAGGTTCACCCGTCCGCCTTTGTGGGGTGTGCCGATCGTCATTAAAGCCAATACCAGCGTGCAGGGGCTGGTGACAACGGATGGTTGGTCGGGGTTTGTCATTCCGGGCCATGAACTGATCGCTCCGAAAGACGCAGCCGTGGTTACCCGGCTGCGGGCGGCGGGGGCAGTCATCATGGGGCGAACCAATATGCCCGATTTCGCCTCCAGCAATACGACACGCAGCACATCCTTTGGACGCACTGGCAACGCTTACGACGTCCGATTCAGCCCGGGCGGATCTTCCGGCGGAACAGTTACGGCAGTCAGCGCCAATTTCGCGGTCCTCGGCACGGGCACGGATACCGGCAACTCAATCCGGGCGCCTTCCTCTACCAGTTCGGTCGTGGGTGTCCTGCCGACAAGAGGTTTGGTCAGTATCGCCGGAATTGCGCCGCTCGACTGGCTTCTCGACGATACCGGACCGATCGCCCGCAATGTGACGGACGCCGCGATCGCTCTGGGCGTCATGGCGGGCGAGGACCCCGCGGATTTCCGCACCAAAGGTTCGGCGGTGAGCGCCCAGCCGGGTCCTTATACCCGGTATCTGAACAAAAACGCCTTAAAAGGCAAGCGCTTTGGCGTGCCGGCATTCATTCTTATGAAGCGGGAAGGACAAACGCCGCTGCAGCCTGAGACGCAGGCGATCTTTATGCGGGCGGTTGAGGAACTGCGGGCCGCGGGGGCCACTGTTATCATCGACGACGCCATTTTGCCCTCCGCGTTTCCACAGGCCGTCGCTAAGGTCAATTCGCGCCTTTACCGGCTGGATGGGACGGAGTCTTTCCTCAGCAATTACGGCCCCGCGCAATACCATTCGGCCGCCGAATACGAGAAAGCCGCAGGTAAGTCTTTGCCCGCAACGATAACCGGTTTACCGGGTGCGCAGGTGGTCTTTGAAACGGATCCCGATGCCGATCGCAACTTTTGGGAGCCGCAACGCCGGGCGCTGGCGATGTACCAGAAAGCGCTGGAAGACTTCCATCTGGACGGCTTCGTATACCCGGCCGCGCAGATGCCTCCGCCGGACGAGACCATGCCTCAGAACGGACAACTGAGCAAGGGCCCGAGCAGCGCGACCGGCTGGGTGAACCGCATTGGAGTGCCCGCAGTCGTGGTTCCCGGGGGTTTCTATCCGAGCGGCCTTCCTTTCGGACTGGAGATATCGGCCGCCAGGTGGAAGGATGGCGATCTGCTTGGCTGGGCCTACTCTTATGAACAGGCGACCCGGCACCGACACCCTCCCGTGCTTGTAGAGAGAGGTCTCCTGTCGAATGCCAGGCCGTAAGCGCTTACAACTTATTTCCACCAGCCGGCGATGGTATCCGGCGGCATTTTCGTCAGGATGTGCTCGGCCATTTCCTTGAGGCGGTCCGCGCTGCTGACCGGACCCGTGTAGCAATGGCCTTTGGCGGCTCCGTACATGAAGAAGCCCTCGTAGTGCGGATCGCTTGTCGTCTTCATATACTCCTGAAGCTTGCGCGTACCGTTGTTCAGGAAGAAATTGTCGGCGTCGCCCACATAGACGTGAACCTTATCGATTAGCTTGGGCGCGAGCGAATACCAGTTCTTTTGCAGGTAATTGCGAATATCGTAGTTGTCCTTCCAGTATTCCGCTACCTTGGGATTCATGACCCCGGTTTTCTTGTTCCAGAGCGGTTCGAAGTAACCGTCCTCTCCCAGTGGGCCGAATACGGCGGACCAGATGTCGAGCTGCTCGGTGGAACGGCCGTGAGTGCCACTCACGAGTTCGTAGCGATTGCGCTCCTCGGCGGTCTGACGGATCTGGCCATTGATTTCGCGGCTGTTCACCGTCGGATCCCTGCGCCATTCGTACTGTTTATAAAATGCGTTTGTGTCGTGGTAAATGTCGACCCCTTCCACGTCGGAGAAATCGAGCGAATCGGGGCAATAAGACCAGGTGCCCCCGAAGAAGTCGGGATGGAACACCTGCAGCGCCATGGACTCCCATCCCCCGGTCGAACCTCCCGAGAGAACCCGAGCCCATGGCTGGCGAATCGCACGGAAACGCTTTTCGATTTCCGGGATGAGTTCGCCCATCACCGCGTCGCCATAAGGTCCCACGTTAACGGAATTAACGACGTAAGAATCGTCGAAATAGGGGTTCGGATGCTGCATGGTAACAACGATCATGCGCGGGAAGTCGTCGCGCACCCATTGGGCCTGAAGGTCTTTGTCCGTATCGAAACGCAGTGGTGCCGCCAGAGAAAAGTGGCCCTGCTCGTAAAGGACGGGGTACTGAACCGTAGCTTTGTCGTAGTCTCGCGGCAACAGCACGGTGGCACCCAGATAGATTGGCCGTCCCCAGAATTTCGTGAGGATCTGGCTTTGAAACTTGATTCGGTGAACGAACTGAGTGTCAGGGGCTACGGCCACTGCAGGTATTTTCTGGTCGCAGACAAGCTTGATGCGATAGCCTTTCGCCGCGTCCAGCGTCATCTTCTGCGCGACGCTGTAGAAGTTGCCTGGCGAGCGCGTCCAGTGCTGGCCTTCCCACTGATCGTCGTGCATCCACACAACGTGGCCGTCGGCGCGATGGAATTCGGAATAGATATTGACGAAACCTTGCACCCAATACTCGCCTGGCGGAATATTGGCGAGGCTCACGACGGGAGATCCGAGGTCGGTCGCGTCAATGATCGCAGCGGAACCGGCGGCGAGGTTCTCGACATCGCGGCCGAAAAAGGGAATACCCAGACGGCCCACCTGAAGGCGCAGATCCGGTTCGTTTTTGTGAGAGATCATCACATACACCCGACCGTTGATCGGGCCTGAATGCGACGCGGGAGGGACGCTGATTTCGAACTGAGTATCCGCGGCGAGGCAGACCGAGGCTGAAAGGGCCACGCCGAGCAGTATCCTTTTCATCTCATCTTTATAACGTTTGGCTTGCGGAATTGCTAGGTAACCAGCTTATTCGTTCTGTCTTTTGTCTTATTCCTGCCCGAGGCCGAGTTGCACTTTTTTGATGGCCGGATCGAGGCGATCAGCCACATCACCGATTTCGTTACGGGGCGCGATGAAAGGCGGCGCGAGCATAATCTGATCCCCCGAAGTCCATCCACCGTCCCGGCGCACGGATAGACGAGGCGGGAACAACTGATTCAACAAGACCTTCGTTTCCGGGATGATGGATGAGCCGCGCCTCATCTCGGGCGCGTCCCGTACCTCGCGGTGCGTTCTGCCGTCAAGCGAGACCCCGGGATTTCTGCCGGTCTTGAGCGAGTTTAGGCTGCACCGCACTGGCGGGACTGAAGCGATGCACCGCAGAACCCGGAGGTTCCCCTGGGGTGCCCCGGCGTCCTGTTGTCAACCACTTACAGGCTCCGGATCATCCGGGTCCGCCCCAAATTCCTTTCATTTTAGCCCTGCGGCGCCACCCTTTCCGCTACCATTTTTGAGTACAGATTTCGGCTTCTTCTCACACTTCTGATGGGCAATGAAACCACCGGAGATCACCTGCTTGCCACGCAACTGCATCGCCTCCATTCCGTCCCACCGTTGGCAGGTTTGGTCCGGTAGCCACTGACCCCTCGTTAACAGCTGCATTCAGGAACACCAGATGCGCAGGCGTCTCCTCAACAGTTCGCGGCCGCACGGCACTGTTCATCAGCCAGCTGCCGAATGGGGCGCGCCCCCAGAGAGCGGCGTGTTTCAATCCCAAGCTTTCGCATCTTGTAAATCAGCGTCGTACGTGGCAATCCAAGCCGATTGGCTGCTCCACCCTGTCCTCCGATCATCCAGTTGGTTTGCCTCAATGTTTCCACGATATGTTCCCGATCCGCGTCGGCAAGTGTCTGCACGGCACTTTCCGAGCGCTGTGTCACCGTCTGCGTCAGGTCCAGTGGCAGACGCAGCACAGAGCCCGGAGAAAAGAGCACTGCGCGCTCGACGCAATTCTGTAGTTCGCGAATATTGCCGGGCCAATCGTGTGCTTTGAGTACCCCCAGCACTTCATCAGGAATTAAGTCGATGGATTTGTTGAGGCTGGCAGCGAACTTTGCCACAAAGAACTCCGTCAGGGGCAGGATGTCCTGAACGCGTTCGCGCAACGGCGGCAGGCAGAGTGGAATGACGTTCAGCCGGTAGAACAGATCGGCCCGGAACAGCTTCTTGTTTACGAGTTGCGCGAGGTTCTGGTTTGTTGCCGCCAACACCCGCACGTTAACCCGGACGGTCTGGCTGCTGCCCAGGCGTTCGAACTCCCGCTCTTGCAGGGCGCGCAAGAGTTTGGGCTGTAGTTCCAGCGGCATATCACCAATTTCGTCCAGAAAGAGCGTGCCTCCGTCCGCCATCTGAAATCGCCCTTTGGTCTGCACACTCGCGCCCGTGAAGGCACCCCTCTCGTGGCCGAACAGTTCGCTCTCCAGCAAAGCAGCCGGAATCGCTGCGCAGTTGAGAGCCACAAAACGGTGGTTGCGGCGAGGGCTGGCCTCATGAATGGCTCTCGCAATCACTTCTTTTCCGGTGCCGGTTTCACCCTGTATCAGGACGGCGGAGTCCACTGGTGCGACCTTTTCGACCTCTGTCAGCAATGCCCGGAATTTCGGACTGGACCCGATCAAATCTAATGTAGTCATAATGTTTACTCCTTTACGAATCCAAGACGTCGCCGTGTTTTCCCGCGATTAAGCCAGCCTGCACTACGTTTCTCTGCTTAGTAGCTCGATCCACTCGCGGACGTATGGATCGCAATTCGCCAGCGCCATGCCGGTCTTTTCGCACTGAGCCAGAAAAGCGATGCCATCCTGACCCGTCAAAGTCATATCCTTGAGGTCGAGAACGATGCGGCGGTCTTTCCCCTCCGCGCCAATGAGCGCTTCCAGCTCAGCAATATCTCCTTTGTCGATCCGACCGCTCAGTGTAAACACCACTTCCCCGTTGCCCGTCCTGTGAATCCTCAGCATTCGGTTTGTTGCTGTGATGATGCAAGTCACCCACCACCGTAAGCTACTGAAAAGAAGGATTTGCCGCGCAATGGAATTGGCGGATTCCGCCAATTGGCGGATCCGGTACAAATTCCCGACAAGACGGGTGCGAATGACCGACGACGTCTTAGTCGTCTTTCAGGGGATCTGTCCCCTTGAAGCGATGCTTGTTGATCTTGAGTGACTTGATCTTTGTTTCGAGCGTGGACCGCGGAATGCCGAGTTTGGCAGCGGCACCGGCGGGTCCGTACACGCGCCCTCTGCATTCGCGCAAGGCAGCCTCAATCAGAGCCTTCTCCTGAGCAGGAGGCCGGTTAAAGAAGTTTGGTTGAACAGACGGTTCCTGCGACGGCCTCCTTGAAAACCAGCTTTCATCCACTGAAAATATCTCTGTGTCGTTTACAATGACGGATCGCTCGATCACGTTTTGTAATTCCCGAATGTTCCCGGGCCACGAGTAGGCTTGAAGCAGATCGAGGCTTTTTTTGTCAACCGCCGTAAAATGCCTGCCTGCTTTTCGCGCATAGCGATTCAGGAAATAAGTGACGAGCAATGGGATGTCTTCTCCTCGCTCCCGCAAAGTGGGTATCTCGATCGGAAAGACGTTGAGCCTGTAATACAGGTCGCTGCGGAACGCACCCGCGGCAATGGCGGCCTCCAGGTCTCGATTAGTGGCGGCGATCACGCGCACATCGGCGCGAGTAGTCCCGGTTCCTCCGATGCGCTCGAATTCGCGTTCCTGCAGAACCCTCAGAAGAGCAATCTGAGTTTCGGCCGGGAGCTCCCCAACTTCGTCGAGGAAGATGGTGCCTTTCTCCGCCAGTTCAAAACGTCCTGAACGGCGCTGCGTCGCCCCCGTGAAGGCGCCCTTCTCATGCCCAAATAGTTCCGATGCGATGAGGTCGCGGGGGATTACGGCACAATTCACACTTACAAACGCATGTGACGATCGCCGTGACCGCCGGTGAATAGCGCGCGCCACCAGTTCCTTGCCAGTGCCGGTCTCGCCTGTGATCAGAACGCTGGAGTCTGTGGGCGCGACCCTGGAGATGCGAGAGAGCACCTTTTTTAAGGGAGCCGAGCCTCCGACAATCTCCTCGAACATCGACGCCTTGTCGATTTCTTCGCGCAACGCAACGTTTTCTTCCTGGAGCTTCTCCTCGGCCAGCTTGCGATCGTCGATATCGGTCCCTGCGGCATACCACCGCGTGATGCTTCCTTGCTCGTCCGATACGGGAGTCAAGCGATAGTGGAACCAACGATACTGCCCGTCCTTACGCTTGAGCCGCGCTTCGTACTCAAAGGGCGATCCGGCCTGGAGCTCTCCGGGAAGGTCCCTCGCCACGATTTCGGCGTCCCGAACATGCAGTACCTGCCGCAAATCGGCGTTCTGCCATTCGTTCAATGTAATGCCGAAAAAATCCAGTGACGCTCGATTCGTGTAGATGCGTGACCCGTCGGGTCCCAATTCACCGATGTGTAACGGCGACAGATCGAGAAGCTGCCTCGCTTCTTTTTCGCTTTGGCGGATCTTATCTTCCGCGCGTTTCTGATCGTCGATGTCGGTGGTCGTTCCGACGAATTTAAGGACTTTTCCTTCTGTGTTACGCAACACCACGGCTTGTTGGAGATGCCATCGATAAGTCCCGTCCTGGGCACGGCGATCCCGGGTTTCCATTGCAAAACCCTTCCCGGAGCGAACCGCGCCCCAAAACGCCGTCGATGCCGCTGCTCGATCTTCGGGGTGAACCGCCGTCATCCAGGCCTCCGGACCCGACCGCACGAAATCGGGAGTCTGACCGGAGTATTCAAGCCAAACCCGATTCACGAAATCCGGCGTCCCGTCAGGCTTCAGTGTCCAGGCGGATACCGGAAGGCTTTGCAATATTCCAACCTGGAGTTGCATGTCGGTGTAGAGGGCCGCATTCTCAAGCGAGATTGCGGCTTGCGAAGCCAGTAACTGCAGCACGGTGATCCGGTCCGGCGTGAACGCTCCCGGAGTCAGATTATTCTCCAGATAAAGTACGCCGACAAGCTTCGCCTGTTTGACGATAGGCAGGCACAGCACCGACCTTGAGCGCTTCTGGCGCACATATTCGTCTCTGCCATAAACGCTTTCGGCCGAAGCATCGTCGAGGAGCACTTTCGCCTGGGTCCGGATCGCATAATTCAGCGCGGAAAGGGGAAGATCGGAAGGCGCCACCGTTGTCTGTCGAACGGCGACTTCAAGCCCGCCGGGGCGCGTGACAGCCTCCGCTTCGATCAGCCAATCGCCATCTCGGGGCAGGATAAGCAGACCCCGCTCGGCCCCGGCATTCTCCACCGCCATTCGCAAGAGCTTCTCGATCAGCTCGGGTAGGAGCATCTCACTTGAAATCGCCTGCGAGGCTTTCACTACCGTCTCGACATCCAACCGTGCGACTGATGGGCCAATCGTGGCCGAAGCGGCAAGAGTTCGCTCCTCGCGCAGGCGCGGGTAACGATCGTCCAATTGGCGTACCTTGCTCTGGGCGCCCCATCGGTAGTAGCAGTCGCGCGCGTTGCGGAGATGGGCATAGCCGGCCGTTTCGAGGCTGTGCGCCAGATAGTAACGCGCCGCAAACTCGCTGGCCAGGCCCTCGTACTGGACGAAGCCGTTCTCACGCGCCGAATGGATGGCCTCCTCGTAAAGACGCAGGGCATCAGCATCCCGCCTTTCGATGCGGGCGATCTCTGCCGATACCAGCGCGAGCT
Source organism: Terriglobia bacterium (assembly GCA_963788485.1). GTDB lineage: Bacteria > Acidobacteriota > Terriglobia > Bryobacterales > Bryobacteraceae > BOG-234. Next base: position 19,848 of record CAWBIS010000038.1, on the reverse strand, counting down.
TGTCCGCAAACGTCGGCGGGTAGTTCTCGGCCCACTCACGTAGTTGTTCGTGATGCTTTCCGAGGAGTTCGCGCCATGCTTGCTGCTGTTCGGCCGACCCGGTCTCATAAAGCGCCGTCACCGCCAGCGCGGCGTAGTAGAAGTAGTCCAACCGCGGTTCCATCAACATAACGGCACCGAGCATTGGCTTCGCTTTTTCGGCTGCTGACAATGCGTCGGCGTAATCGTTTGCAAGCACCCGCGCCATCAGCTTGAGGATCCAATACCTGCCCATCACAATAGGGGCCCTGCTCCTGGCGTTTTGAGCTTCGAATGCTGCCTCGTCAAACTCCGCATCGTTGAAGGTAGAGGAACCTGCAGTTCCCCCTCGCATGGTGGCGATGAATCGCTGCTCGACTCCAAACAGGGCCACGGCATCCTCGTACCGGACCTTTTGGGCAAACTCCATCGCCATTTCCGACTCATGCCACACAAGGTCAAGCGGGTCGCCTCGCAGGAGGCGATATGTGAGGGCCAGGATCAATCCATACGCAGCCCAAACCGTACTTCCCGTCTCAATCCCGGCGGTAATGCTCCTCCGTGAGGATTCAATCGCGTCCTCGATCGGCTGAGTGAAGCCAGAGACGAATCCAAGCCTCACCAGAATTGAGGCGCGGTTCGCGATAAAGGCATGCTTCTCGACCAGGTCGTATGCGAGTTTGCTGAAAAAATAACCCTCCCTGTAGCGGGGAAAGACGAATGCAAGCAGGGAACCCCAAAAGCCATAGGCCGACGCGGAATCTCCGCTGATACCGTACCGTACGCTAAGGTTCACCACACGGCAGGCCTGCATGCAGCACAAACGGAGGTCCGTAAACTGGGCAGACATCGAAAGGACTGAGAGCACCTTCATCGCAGCCAGCAATTCCGGATCGGTCATCAGCGGCAGATCAATCAGACTTTCAATCGAGCGTCCATCGAGAGCCTGGGAGACGGCATCAGATTCGGCCTGGACCTGTTCGTCGGTCGGATGTGGAGGCATTTCAATACCAAAGCCGCGCAGGCATGTAAGCGCGCTGTCTACAGCCCTCTGGTGTTCGGACCTGATGACGTCGAGCTGGACCTTCAAACAATAGGCGGCGGCGCCGTCAATTTTCGATGCGGCGCGTGGCACCAGCTGTTCGATCAGCTCTCCGGCTCTATCGAGGTTGCCGGTTAGAAGTTCGCATTCCGCGGATTCCAACCACAGGCTGAACATCAGTTCGTATTCGCTGCTCCAGGCGCCTTCGTCCAAAAGCGACATGCCGGCCGTGAAATACGCACGCGCGGATGCATAGGCTGCTGAAGCCTTAGCCTTCCGCCCGGTTCTCAGGTTGAGCGCGGCGACTTGCACCCTTTCGTCGCGATCGATTAGTATTTCCGCGCCCCGATTCAGTTGATTCGCGACATCGAACAGGTGTTCGGCCATGTTGCCCGCCGCCAAACTCGCCAACAGCGCCCGTCCAATCTTAAGGTGCGTTTCGGCGCGCGCGCTTTCCGGGATGAGCGCATAGGCCGCTTCCTGAATCCGGTCGTGGGGGAAGGCGTAGGATCCCTCCAGACGCAGAATCAGCCCGGCTTTGGCAGCTTCCCACAGGGGGGTGTGGATCTCCCCTTCTTTGGATTGCCCGAGGGCGGATTGGCCAAAAACCAGGCTGAGCGTCGCGATCTCGGCCACGTTCCCGAGACTCGCGAGTTGCTGAAGAGCGGTCTGGGAGTGCCGCGGCAATCGCCGCAACTTCCCCAACATGAGATCCACGACGTTCGAGGAGTAGCCCCTGGCGCTAATGCGAGTCAAGTCCCAGGTCCAGGCGGATGAACCCGGGTCGAACCGAAGCAACTCTTCTTCAGCCAACGCCATGAGGAACTGGATTGCGAAGAACGGATTGCCGCCAGTTTTCTCGTGGACCAACAACGCCAGAGGACCGGCGAAACCCGGATCGCAGTGCACCGCGTCCACGACGAGCCGCTCAATGTCGTCGAGCCCCAAAGGCGCCAATACCATTTCCTGAACCTTCGCGCCGGCTTCACGGATAGCGGCCAAAGTCCGCACGAGCGGATGAGAGGGACTGACTTCGTTGTCGCGGTAGGCTCCGATCAGCAGAACATGCTGCACGTCGGGATCGGTAACCAGGCCTTCCAGCAATTCCAGAGTCGCGGTGTCCAGCCACTGCAGATCGTCGAGGAACAACGCCAGCGGATGTTCGGGGCGCGCGAAGACGCCAAGGAAACGGCGGAACATCAACTGGAAACGGCCCCGTGCTTCCTGTGGCGGCAGATCCGCCACGGGTGGTTGTTTGCCGATGACGAATTCGAGTTCGGGAACGAGGTTAACCATCAGTTGACCATTCGGCCCCAAGGCATCCAGAAAGGCCCGGCGCCAGCGGTCTACCTCGGCTTCGCTGGTGACCAGGATCTGACGCACCAGCATTTGGAACGCCTGTGCCAGTGTCGCGTAGGGCACGTCGCGCTTATACTGGTCAAACTTGCCGGCGGCGAAAATCCCCCGCGGCGGAACCAGAACCTTGTGGAGTTCGTTCACGACCGAAGATTTGCCGACACCGGAATACCCGGATACCAGCACCAGTTCGGCGGTGCCCTGCGCCACCACCCGATCGAACGCCGCAAGCAGCGCACTGACCTCGCGTTCCCTCCCGTATAGCTTCTCGGGTATCAGCAATCGGTCTGGCGAGTCATCCGCGCCCAGAGGAAAAGGATCGATGCGGCCAGATGTCTGCCACTCGGCCAGGCAGCGGCGTAGATCGGCTTCCAGACCTGCAGCCGTCTGATAACGGTCCTCCGCGTTCTTGGCGAGGAGCCTCATGGTGATGGCAGACAGCGGCTCGGGAACCTCGCGGCGATCCACACCGGTTACCAGCGAAGAGGGTGCAACCGGCTGGCGAGCGATGTGGCAGTGAACCCACTCCAGGGAATCGGCAGCCGCAAACGGGAGCACGCCCGTAAGCATCTGGTACAGGGTGACACCCAAAGAGTACAGATCGCTGCGGGTATCCACCGATCGATTCATGCGCCCGGTCTGTTCCGGGGACATGTAGGCCAGGGTGCCGGCAATCATCTCGGGCGCAGCCGGCGCCTGCCGCTCACGCGGCAATCGGGACGCAATGCCAAAGCCGGTGAGCCACACATGCCCGGCATCCCCGCCCGGCTCCAACGCGACGAGTACGTGCTCAGGCTTTACGTCTTTATGTATGAGCCCGTGCCGGTGGGCCTTGCCGAGCGCTGCTGCCAGGTTAATGGCAAGGTGTAGGAGATGCTCCAGATCCAAAGGCTGATCCCTGTCCCGCTCAAGCACACGATCGAGAGGCTCGCCGCCCGGGTCGGTGAGAATCAGGATTGTTCGCCCTTCATGACGCGTCAACGCGAGGGGCCTGGCTGCCCAGGCGGCATCCAGTTCGGCGGCGAGCGAATATTCGTGTTCCAGGCGTCGCAGGGTCTGGGGCGGTGGCGGCTCCTCGGCGGGTGCGACTGCCAGGAGAGGCGATGGGTTGCCGTCCTGACGGGCCCGGTAAAGCGTGAATTCCGCGCTGGCGCGGATTGGTTCCAAATTGTACTGAGGAGCAGTTGCCATTAAAGGGCGTCCCGCTCAGAACGAAATCCGGCCCATCAGTTGAATCTGGCGCGCGGTGCCAGAGGTGGTGAGGATCTGGCCTGCATTAGCGGCGAAATTACCCGCTGCATCCTTGAACACGGCATCCCCGGCGCCTCCCAGGAAAAACGGACTTTGTGTATTACTCGGAACGCCGAAATTGGGATGGTTGAACAGGTTATAAGCTTCCACTCCAACCGTCATCTTTCGTCGCTCACCGATCGCAAACTCTTTGTGCAGCGACGGGTCAAATTGCGCGAACAAAGGACCCCGCAGGATATTTCGCCCGGCATTGCCAAACTGACCTGCCGGCGGGACCGCAAAAGCACTCGGATTAAACCAGCATGACGGGGAGCCGACTCTGGCCCCATTCGGACAGCTTCCCGCGTAAGGATTGCCGACCAGGTCCGGGCGTTCCGCGGTCAGGAGCGATTGTACATCGGCATTGTCAAAGCCAAGCACCGGGGTGAATGGGAGGCTGCTGTGCAAGTTGACAACAGCCGAGACCTGCCAGCCACCCAGCAGATGTCCGCGTCCGGGTAGCTCGTAGCCTGCATTTGCCACGAAATTGTGCCGAATGTCAAAATCTGACGGGCCTCGGTCTCCCTTGCGATCAAAAAAGTTTTGAGAAGCGGGAGGATCATTAACAGACTCGAAGCCAAAATCCACCGAAGCATCGTCGACGGAATGGGCTAATGTGTAAAACACCTGCCACGACAAACCGTGGGCGTAACGTTGCGAAACAGACAATTGAAATGAATTGTAGAAGGACTGCCCATCGGTTAGCTCTCCTAATAAAGGTGAAGCGAGGTTCGGATTGTAACGATGCCCTAACGCCGGCTCGAAGGGATTCTCCTCGGCTTCGCGGGTGAGGTGATCGCCACGTGTGCCAAAATAGCCCGCGCTGAGAATCAAACCGCGCGCGAGTTCCCGCTCCACGTTGAGGTTATATTCGATCGCGTATGGAAATTTCGGGTAGTAAGTTGCCGAGAAAGTGTCGAGCGGCTGGGTGACGGCAGCATTTTGGGGGCTTAGAAACTGCGGAAAAACGAATTCCTCCAGCCCGAAGAAAGGCGGTAGAAACCGATCGAGACCGAACAGCATCGCCGGGAGCTGGTCGCGATAGATGCCGAATCCGCTCCGCACCACAGTTTTGCCGTCACCGAAGACGTTCCATGCAAAGCCCGCCTGGGGCGACAGAAGATCCAGCGGTGTCCCGGCGAATATCTTGCCGACAACTGGCTCGGAATCCGTCGCCGGGTTTGGGAAAGCGGACTCACGCCCAAATGCCTCGGTCGGATTGGAGTAAAAATCGTAGCGCAATCCGACATTCACAGTGAAGCGGCTGTTGACGCGCACGAAGTCCTGCGAAAAACCAGATGCGAAAGTTTCACGATATCCGCGGTCGGAATTGGCGTTCGAGGGATTCACCCCCACATACGCCAGAGGCGAGCCCTCAAGAAAGAATTCGAGCGCAGGGTTGTTGCTGGATGCCGGAAACCCGTAGGGCGTCAGGTCCTCGAACTCGTACAATCCGTTTCCACCAAAATTAAACTGCCCGTTGCTTTGGATCCGTCGAAAATCGACGCCGAACTTCAAGGTGTGACGGCCAATGGTACGCGACAGTTGGTCCTGCACTTGAGATACGGTCGAGAAATCGCCGAGAGGAAATCCCGGGAAGTTGCCTATCAGGCTCATACCCGTAACATCGATCATTCCAAGCGGCTGGCCCGGAACTAAAGAAATAGACAGGCCTGGATGCGTATTATCGATCGAAGTGGCTGCGGTTGTCCGGTTGACACCGATGCGCAACTCATTGACCCATTCAGGCTCAAATGTCATCCGGTCCTGGATAGTGCCATATTGATTCCGCCCCAGATGAAAAGCCGGGAATCCCGGTGCATAAGCACCCGGCGGCGTTCCGACGTATGGAACCAGAGCAGAACTGTCATCTATTGTGTAGCGCGCGAATAGCGAATGGCTGTTCGAAAAGTTGTGGTCGATGCGAACCATCCCATGGTCCTCCCGGGTGTTGCCCTTGTTGGCGGTAATCAGTTCGCCGGTCCCATCCCCATTGTCCGGTCCATTCGCGGGAGGCAGCAAATTGAGAAGAGGTTGTGTCAGAGGATTCATCGGGATGGCGACACATCCGCCAGGAGTGGCGCTGCTGCAGGCGGACGGATTACCGGCGGAGGGTAGCAGTCCCTGATGGGCTAGAGCATCGGGTACCGTAGCGATTGCAGTCGTTGCCTGGACCTCACGAAACCCTTCATAGTTGACAAAGAAGAACGTATGATCGCGCTTCAGTGGCCCGCCGACTCCAGCGCCGAACTGATTGCGGACGAATGGCGGGATCGGCTTTGCACCCAGGTCGAAATAATTCTTAGCATCGAGCGACGCATCCCGGTGCAATTCCCACAAAGAGCCGTGAAATTGGTTGGTGCCTGATTTGGTCACCATGTCGATCACGGCGCCGCCATGGCCGCCGTACTCCGCGTTGAAGGTTTGGGTCAAAACACGGACCTCCTGCAACTCATTCAGACCGAGGAAAAACCCGGACGCGCCCGCTGGCGAATAGCCCCAGACCGGATCAGTGGCATCCATACCGTCGATGAGAACGTTCGTCATATTCGGACGTATGCCATTAATTGCCACTTGCACGGACTTGCCGCTCGAAAGCAACGAAGGAGCACTGCTGGGATCGGGAGCGACTCCCGGCTCAAGCGTCACCGCACTAAAGAGATCGCGGTTATCAAGGGGCAGGTACGCCAGGCTCTGCGCCGGAACGACTGCCTCCACTGCGGACGTCGTGCTGTCAATAGCGGCAGTGCTGGCGCTGACCGTGGTTTCCTGTGAAATGTCGCCGATCGCGAGTTGCGAATTGATCGTTACCTCGGCAGCAAAAGTGAGCTCCACTCCCTCACGAACTTGCGACTGGAATCCTGTTTTCTCGAGGCGAATGGAATAGTTTCCAGTCGGCAAGCCCGCGAAACGGTATCCGCCTGCCGTGTCGGTGAGGGCACTCCGTTTCAATCCAGTACCCTGGCTGACAATCGTGACGCTCACGCCTGGGACAACGGCGCCACTTGGGTCGGTGATGGTGCCGGAAACAGTCGCAAGCTGGGTTTGCGACCACGCAGCGGCTGAAAAAAGCGTCGCCAACACCGCTGACAGTATCCACGGTCGGTACGATGCGCGCTTCGCGCCGGGAGGCGCCCAGACATAGTTGCTCGTAATCCGGGGCCGCCTCATGATCAGCTCAGTTTCACTTTTCTTCATGGCTCATGGTGTGCTCGCCGCGGGCTGAACAACCTCCATAAAAGTGTTATAAACCATTCGGCTGTGACCGGCAAAATCGAGCCGGAACGAGACGTTGATCCCTCCAACACAATAGCCAAAAGAAAATTGAACCTGGCGCCCGGCAGCAGGACTCGCAAGCACCGCGGGATCTTTCGGATGTCACCTCAACCTCCGCCGGATCCCGGATTGTATTCTCTGGTGGCTTTGGTCCAGATGGCGCAGCGATCACCCGTTGGAATCTTCAGCCATCAGACTGGCCTGAGCCGCAGCGAACTCACTGACGTGCAACCGCCAAACTCGACCTCACGGTTCGGCCGGGGGGGCGCGAGCCCGTCGATTCTACAGATCCGCTCTGCGGAGGTGGGGACGGGCGCGCGGGGAAACATCTCCGGTGTTCCTTTCACTAATGCAGCCCGAACGATCGTCGACATCTGGCACGAAGGTATGCTTCGGCTGATATGGATCTCGCACTCCAGCGAAAACTCCTTGCCGAGGTGTGCTTGACGAACTCGATGTGTTCCAGACCTGACTAATCAGATCCTCGAGGTAACGCTCAGAAAAAACGAGCCTGGCGTCCAGATTGAGCGCTATCGGTTTCGGTCGAGTAAGCCGCGGGAAGAACAAAAGAACAATACCCGCGCAATTCGCCGAGCGGAGTCCAGCTTTCTATTGCATGCCGCGAACTGGATCTAAGTTCTAGTTCTTATCCACACTCGTGTTGTTCAGGCGGCCGACGGACATCTTCGGGGTCGCGCTATCAGTGCTATTTGGTGCGGATGAGAGGACTTGAACCTCCACGCCATTTCTGGCACATGAACCTGAATCATGCGCGTCTGCCAGTTCCGCCACATCCGCATCGTCCAAAAGCTACCAAAAGCGCTACCATACACACTTCCGCATCCGCGCTAACTACGAGATTCAGTGGATTTTACGCCTTAGGGCGCATAGAACCTGAATCTAGCGCGTCTGCCAATTCCGCCACATCCGCATGATGAGGTGGGCAATCATCTATTTTCGCCTCAATCGATACTCAGAGTCAAATCGGTTTCAGTTCCGCGGCAGCTTGTCGAGAATCGCGGCGCTTTCGTCGATCTTGTCTTCGCGATACAGAACGCTCGCCAGCGCCTTCATGGCATCCACGTTATTCGGCTCCGTCTTCAGGATCTGCTTGTAAATGTCTTCGGCCGTGGCGTAATCTTTTCGTTCGGTATACTGCTGGGCCGCCTGCATCTTTGTCGCAATATCGGCGCTGGCTGCCGGGGGTTGGACTTTGGCGGCCGTGCTGGCGACAGCAGCGTTTGAACCGGCGGGGGGAGATACCTCCGTGCTTGAACCCGCCCGATTCATCATCTTGATTACGCCAAATGCGGCGGCCGCGATCAGCACGATCCCGATCCACATCCACAAAGGCTTGAAGGAGCGCGAAGATTTTCGCCGCGCGGTCTTCAATTCCGCGGTGGACGGCGGCGGCTCCGGCGCCTGCAGACGCCTCGGCAATTCCTGCGCCAGTTTATCGACTCCCGTAATCAGCCGGCTCAGGTTGTCTTCTGTCCGTTGCGAATACTCGCGCAGCTGGTTCATGGCTTCCGCCTGCTTCGACATGTCGGTTTCGAGAGCCGATACGCGCTGCACCAGTTTCACCTGAATGTTCTTGACAAAAGTCTCCAGCGTCCGGACGTGCGTTTCCTCGATCTCCTGCTGCAGCCGGGTCGCCATGTTGTGGAAGCGCGTCGTGACCGCGTCCTCGATCATCTGCGGCAGCCGCGCCTCGAGATCACTGACCGTCCTGCCAAGAGCGACCTCTTTTGTCGCTGAACGCGGGTCCCCGAAGGTGTCGGCCATCTGATTGTTCAGCCACCCTCGCACGTTGCTGGGTACGGGCGCGTCGCCGGCCTCCATGTCGACGATGCGGCCTTCAATCTCATCCAGCCGGTCGAGAATGGGCCGAATGCCGTCGGCCATCATGGTCAGGATTTCGTAATCACGCTCGCCGAGATTGCCGGCGGCGCCATCCTCCCGCAACCGCTCCCGAAGTCCCTCCGGGTCGCTGCTCGCGCGGCGCGCGCTGCCGCGACCGGCCGCCCGCCTGGAGCGCGCGTAACGGCCGTCTCGCGAATCGCGCCTCTCCGATCCGGCCTCGCCGGCGGCCGGTTCTTCGAAGTCTTCCGGTGCGCTTTCTTCTCTTTCTATGGAGCGTCCCGTGCGCTCGGGAACTACGCGGGGAGTTTCCTCCAGCAGATGCCGGTCCCGGCCATCGCGCTTGAGTTGCGGGGAGAAATACTGCCCGCCGTCGCGCACGTACGAAATGGCGTCGATCAGATGCCTCGCCGGCCCATTCTTCAGAAGGTAGGCGTCGCCACCCGCCCGCACCACCTCGCGGATGATTTCGTCGTCCGCAGTGCCCGAGAGGATAACGATCTTGGCGCCGAGCGATTCCCCGCGCACCCGTCTCACCAACTCGATTCCGTGCAGTTTGGGGAGGTTCAGGTCGACAACGGCAACGTCGGGCCGCAACTTGCGGATCTGCTCCAGTGCCGCTTCGCCATCCGGGCACTGCGCCACGATCTCGAATTGTGACGTTCCGCGGAGCACTGCCGCGAGACCATCGCGGCGTAACGCATCTTCGTCGGCCAGAAGAACCGTTATTTTCTCGGAGGCAACCATCGGGACAAATCGCAGGCGATGTTACATTTTAGCGTGAACCGGAGCGCCGTTAACCGTTTACTATGCTAAGTCCCGCGCGCCTGTCGAAAGAGATCAGTGGGAGATATCAGCCGAAGATGTTCCATCGGCGCGGACGGGACTGGCTTTCAACGACCAGTTGGGGTGGTCGGGCGAGGGGCTCGGGCGGTTCCGGCGGAGGAGCCGAAGGCCCCGGCGCGTCCATATGCTTCGCCGCGGGTTCGACTCCGGATGGAATGTCCGCTTCTATGCCGCTTTCGCCTCGGCCAGAAGTCGGCTGCTGAGCCAGGATGAGTCGATCCAGGCCTCCCAGCAACTTCTGCATGCTTTGCTCGGTCCGCAGCGAACACTCCCTCAACTCCGTCATCGCGGCGGACTGGCCGGCGACCTCGCTTTCGAGTTTGGCAATCCGGTGCATCACGCGGGTCTGGACGCTCTCGAGAATTGCATCGAGCATCTGTTCCCGGCTGTTCTCCGATTCAGTCCTGAGTTTCGTTTCCACCTCGGCCATGCGCACGGCAACGTTTTCATCCAGCCATTCCAGGAGTTCGCCGCGAAGGCGTGCCACAATGTCTCCCGGAGCGTCTACTCTGATCTCTTCGCGCGCGCCCGGTTGGCTCGCGACTGCCGAGGCCGCCTCAACCCGCACGGCCTGGTTCTCAGTGGGAGCTTTGGGAATCCCCGTTTCCAGGTCCATCAGACGCCGTTCGACCACTCTCAGCCGAGCCGCCATCATGCTGTCCGGCTCCGTCTCCCGAGCCGACGCCGCACCACCGGCGATGAACGCTTCGCCGAGCCGGATCCCCGCCCCGAGCACGAGCCCCCCGCCCACCGACGCCGCGAGAATCTGAATCAGCCTGGCCACGACTCGTTCGCTTCCGCTACCCGTTTTTCAGCACGGAATCGTGCTGGATTGAAGATTGCGCTGAATGGCGAACCGCACCAGCCCGGCGATGCCGTCGACCTCCAGTTTACGCATGATATTGGCGCGATAAGTATCCACGGTTTTCGGACTTATTTCCAATATCTTTGCGATGTCTTTCGGCCTCATTCCATCCACCAGGAAGGAAAAGACCTCATACTCGCGTTTGCTCAATAAAGCCAGTGGATCTTTCTTTTCCCGTTTGGCATCAATGGTTTCACGACGAATTAAAGGAGTGAGATATATGCCTCCGTCGAGGATGTAATTGATGGCGTCAAAAAGGTGTCTCGCCGGACCGTCCTTGAGCAGATATCCGCTCGCTCCATTACGGAATATCTCGCGGATCAGATTGTCATCGCGGCTGATGGATAACACGATCAGTTTGGTCTCGGATTTGGCCGTGCGCACGCGCCGGATCACCTCGAGTCCGTTCAGCCGCGGCATATTAAGATCCAGCACGGCAAAGTCGGGCTTGAGGGCCAGAATCAGATCGACTGCTTCGCCGCCGTCGGAGCTCTGTCCAAGGATCTTCAAATCCGGACGGGAACTGCAAAACGCGGCGATACCCTCGCGGACAATTCCGTGATCGTCTGCGAGCACCATCGTAATGGGCTTGGTGGATTCCATCAGTCCTCGGTTAACGGGAATTTCACGGCTACAAGCGTTCCTGCCGCACTGGACGTGACTTCGCATGTCCCCCCCAGCACGCTCGCATGCTCGCGCAACGCCTGGAGTCCAATGCCCTTGCCCGGCAGATGGTGATCGAATCCGTGTCCATTGTCCTCGATGCGAAGTTCCAGCATTGATCCGCTCGCTCCGAGCCACAACCGGAAGCGGGTGGCGCCGGAATGCCGCATGATATTCGAAATGCACTCCTGCGTGCAACGATAAAGGGCGATTTTCGTGGCATGGGAAGGTTCCACCGGCAGGGGTTCGAAATCCGCGAATACGGCCATACGCATTTCCAGACCGCTCGATTCGATAAGCTGACGAATCGCCTCCGTAGCGCTCAGGCGTTGCCATTCGGGTGGATGCAGGTTTTGCGACACCGACCGAACCTGCTCCAGCGCCTGCTGCGCCAGTTTCTGCGCCCGCACCAGAGCCTCGCGGCCCTGGGGGGAAAGCTCGTTGAAGCAGTCGCCCAGCATTTCCAGGTTCAACTTGATACCGGCCAGCGGCTGGCCGGCTCCGGCATGCAATTCGCGCGCGATGCGCGACCGCTCGCGTTCCAGTTCGCGCAGAATCGCGCTTCCCGATGAACGCTGACGGGAAGGACGCACGAGAAAATCGTAGAGTTGGATATTCCTCCTGCCGATCATGGAAAGCATGTCGGCCCACGCGGTCATATCGGTACTCTTTCCATTACGCCCTGGCAGACGCGGAATGGCGCGACTCGTAACTCCCGTACTATCGGCGAGCATAAGATTCGCCTGTGACTTGTTGTCAGGCACTTCCTATACTTTACACCTGACCCCAACGGCTAAGTGCGCAGCGAATTAGATGTTTACGCAAGCTTTGGCATGGATGACGTTCTGGTACGTTAACCAGTAGGGCATCTGGTACCCCCGGACTATGTCCCCGGTACGATAACCTCCTATAATTGCGCTTGCGGTCGAAGCTATTGACAACACTGGGGAAAGCAACGCTGATCGCGATTGGCGCGGGTTTCGGGCTGATCCGCGCGCTCCGCATCCCCGGCGTCGCGACCGTCGACAATGCGCAGATGCAGCTGGTCAAAGCCAGAATCGACGCTCTCGACCTCGCCGTTGCGCGACTGGGCGAGCAGACCGCTCACATGCATGCAAAAATCCAGCGGATGGTTACCCATGAAGATCTCCAGCAGTCGCTGGACCGGGTCTTCGGGAGATTGGAAGGCGAGATCGATTCCCGCGTGGACCGGCAGATGCGTTCCGTCGAAGCCCTTCGCCTCATGGTAGGCCAGACGGACGAGCTGTTACAGAAAGTGCTCGACGCACTGGAAACGATCCACGGCGATCGGGATCCGGCGTAAGCCAGGCGACGCTCAGAACTTGAATTGACCCGCCGGCCGGCGTTCCGGCTGCTGCGGCTGCGGTTGCGCGGGCATTCTTTCCACAAAGAACGACCTCGGGGGCTGCCAGATCGGAGTCGCCGGTTTTTGCCCGCCGGCCTGAGCGTTTTCCATCGAGCCACCCGCCGGCGTCAGGTTCTTGAGACCATAAAGCGCCAGTTCAAACCGATCTTTTACCCCGAGTTTCTGGAAAAGGCGCGACAAATAAACCTTTACCGTGCCTTCCGAAATGTTCAGTGCGGTGGCGATCTCCTTGTTCTTGAGGCCCTGGGAGAGAAGGCTTACCAGTTGACCTTCACGCCGCGTCAACGAATAACGCCGGGCCGACATGATGCTGTCCGTCAAAGCCTTCTCGAACCACAACTCGCCTTCGTTTACGCGCATCAGACATCGCAGGAGCGTGTCCGTGGAAAGCGTCTTGCGCAGGATGCCGCGCACTCCCAGGCTCATGGCCTGCAGCGCCAGTTCCGTGGAGATGGAATGCACCCAAAGGACGATCTTGGCCTGTGACACCGCTTCGTGCAACCCACTCAGCACTCCAAAGGTGATGCCTGCCGTCAAGTCGACCAGGAGAAGGTCGGGCTGAAGCGTTTCCATCTGCGCCTTCAGACCATCCATGCCCGGACAATAGGAAACCATTTCCAGAGCTTCGGAGCCGCTCAGTGTCCTGGCCAGACCTTCCGCAAGAACAGGTTCGTCACTACAAAGAAGCACACTCGCCATGGCTGGAGCTTACCATCTTACAGACTAAATTTCTAATACTTACTGGGGATTTTTTGGACATATCCTGTCAGAAAACTATCCGACACTATCGCGCGATATATTCTTTTTCCGGTGAAAGTATTCATGGCCGCGGAACACGTCTGGCAGCTTCGCCTGCCATGAGTGAATAAGGACCGATGAGTACATAGCCAAAGATATATGGCCTTTGTTATGGGCCGGGTTAAGTGACAACGAGAAACATAAAAACACCCGTTAGCGTTGTGCCGTAACGATCGTTAGCGTCCTTATACAACCCATTTTCGGTATTGTTCCAAACTAAACGTCGGTAATAAATTCAGACTATACCGAACCAAAATGGATCGCCGAACAAAGTCGCGAATCTCCGTCCAGCTGACGTGTTGCGTCAACCCTGGCAAAAACGAGGCAATGCCGATCAGAGCCCTCACGGAGAACGTAAGCCGCGATGGGATGCTGATGCGCTGGGGGGGTGATTCACCTCTCCCAAGGGTAGACGAAAAGCTGACGCTCGACGTTCTGTTGCCCGAAAACTCCGAGTTCGGGCAGCGTGTCATGCGCTGCCGCACCGAGGTCAAGCGCGTCATCGCGGGAGCCGGAGCGAACCATGAGGTAGCCCTGCGGGTTCTGAGCATGCGTTTCATCAATCCATCTTCCGGCGGGAAGCCCGGTCGCAAGGTGCGCGATCTGGCGTCGATGCCCGTCGCAACCAACCGGCTAATCTGATGCTGCTCCCTACACCTGCAGCGCCGTTAACCGCGGCCCTCGACGAAAGGACGCCCTTAGCCGCACGCTTTCTGCCGTCTCTGACCGATATCGCATTTTTGATGCCGGTCATGTTCCTTTTTATCAAGCTGGATGGCGCGCGCTCCCTTCTCTCCGACGGCGACACCGGCTGGCACGTGCGCACCGGCGAATGGATTCTGGCGCACCACCGGGTGCCTCAGGCCGACATGTTTTCGTTCAGTCGCCCCGGCGCGCCATGGTTCGCCTGGGAGTGGCTGTCGGATGTGCTGTTCGCAGTGCTTCATCAGCGCTGGGGCATGGCCGCGGTTGTACTGGCCAGCCTGATTGTCGTGTGTGTGACCAATGCCATGCTGTTCCGGCTGGCGCGGCGGCAGTGCGATAACGGTTTGGTTGCCATAGCCGTGACCCTATTGGCGACCGGGGGCTGTGCAATTCATTGGTTAGCCCGGCCCCATCTTTTTACTCTTCTGTTCTTCACTCTCACACTGCATCTTACGCAGCGTGCGGCCGAGGGACGCACGAAACTGCTCTGGTGGCTGCCGCCCCTGACCTTGTTGTGGACCAATCTGCACGGCGGCTTCTTCGTCGTATTTCTGGTCCTCGCCTGCTATATCGCCGCGGATCTCGTCAACGCCGCGATCGAACCGGAAGACGAACGCCGAAGGGAATTTCTGCGGGCATCGAAGCCATGGCTCGCCACTGCCGCGGCATGCGCCGCCGCTACCTTCGCTAACCCGTACGGGTGGAAACTCCACCAGCACATCTACCAATACGTCACCGACACCTACCAACTCCAGCACATTACGGAGTTTCAGTCGATGAACTTCCACTCCCCCGTAGTGGTCTATTTCGAGCCGCTCATGGCCGCCGCTTTCCTGACGGCGCTATGGGACCTGCGCAACCGCCGGTTCGCGGATGTCTTCCTGGGTATGGGCTGGCTGCATCTGGCACTCGTCGCGCAGCGCAATCTGCCGCTCTTCGCCATCGCCTGTTCGCCGCTGGTCGCGCGGTCCGCCGTCGCGGCCATCGAAGCCGCGCGCACCGCACCTCTGGCTGCCTGGCTCCGGGGGACGGCGAACTGGTTTGTCGAATGGTGCGGCAGTTTCGAAGGTACAGACCGGATCGGCCGCTTTCACCTGGCCGGCATTCTGCCTGTCGCGCTGATTGGCGCTCTGCTGCTGGCGCCGCGGCCGGCCGGCGCGAAGTTCACCTCCACCTTCGATCCCAAAACTTTTCCGGAAAGCGTCCTCCCCCTGCTGCGCGGACCCGAAACACGGCACATCTTCGCCGAGGACCAGTGGGGCGATTATCTGATTTACCACCTGTACCCCGCCAAGCGGGTTTTCATCGACGGGCGCAGCGACTTCTACGGCGACAAGTTCGATCAGGGCTTCCTCGATCTGATGAACGTCAAGTACGACTGGCAGCAGACGCTCGACCGATACGCCATCGACACCGTGGTCATCGCACCGCGATTCGCATTGGCCAGCACGCTCAAGATCTCGCGCGATTGGCGCGTGGTTTACGACGACGGATTTTCTCTCGTATTCCGCCGCAATCGCGCGAACCCGGCTTCCCTCGTTTCCAGTAGCGAGGGAAAAATCCGTGATCGCGCGATCACGAAACCAACAACCAGTGGCCCCGGCGGTATCCAGCCATGGGACACCCCAACAACTTAGAGGAGGACAACACACCAATGAAAAACATGTTTATCCGTTTTGTGAAGGACGAACAGGGCCAGGACCTGATCGAATATACCCTGCTCATGGCCTTTATCGCGCTTGCCTCGGCGGCCATTTTCGTGAACGCCGGGAAAAGCATCAGCTCCATCTGGGGAACGGCCAGCAATCAGCTGTCGAATGCGGCGGCGGCTGCGAGCTAGTTTTCCCATGGATTACGGCGCCGGAACGGCAGCCGCCGTTCCGGCCTGAACATCAATCAGGACCGGCCGAATTCTGCCGGTTCCCAACCAGTGCGACTGACGCACATAAGCAAAAGGAGTGAAACGATGTGGTTGTTGATTAACAAGTTCTGCCGGGACGAATCCGGCCAGGATTTGATTGAGTACACGTTGCTGATGGCATTCGTGGCGCTGGCCTCAGCTTCTTTGTTTATTAGCGCTGGAGGCAGCGTCAGCGCAATCTGGGGAACCGCCAGCAACCAGCTCACCAACGCCAGCGCGGCAGCCAGCTAGACCTGTGGGGGGCATATCAGCGGCCCCCCATTTTTGAAATACGGAGTGTTTGGGGAAAAAAGATGAAAAAGCGATTAATCGGTGTCCTCGCCTTCGCTCTGGCCGTGTCGGCCGGAGCGGCGTTTGTGCTTTATCAATTGATCGCATCGAAAATTACCGTCGGCGCAACAGCCCCCAAACCGGCCACGACGAAGGTTCTGGTCGCCGCGCGGGACCTGGAACTGGGGGCGCTCATCCAGGATCGTGACGTCATTTACCAGGACTATCTGAACGTACCCACCGGGGCCATGCTCAAGAAGGAAGAGATCGTCGGCCGCGGTGTGATCGCCACCGTGCACCAGGACTCGCCTTTTTACGAAGCTTCTCTCGCGCCCAAGGGCGCCGGCGCCGGCTTCGCAGCCACCATCCCCGCCGGTATGCGAGCTTTTGCGGTGCACGTCAACGAAGTGGTGGGCGTGGCCGGATTCGCGGTCGCCGGTATGCACGTGGACGTGCTCGTGGCGGGCGCTCCTCCGGGAGCCCAGGCCGAAAACGTCGGCACCGTGACCCGCACTCTGATGCAGGACGTGACAGTCCTTTCCGCCGGCCAGAATTACCAGAAGGATGCCGAAGGCAAACCGGTGATGGTCCAGGTCGTCAATCTGCTCGTCACTCCCCAGCAGGCCGAAATACTGAATCTCGCGACCCAGCAGACAATTCAGCTCGTTTTGCGGAATCCGGCCGATAGAGAAATCGTGAGCACCACGGGAGCTTCGACCATGAACCTTTTCGCCGGAGGAAAAATCCAGGCGCCGCATCTGCACACGGAAGATGAACCGCATCGGGCGCCGCCGCCTCCGGTTGCGCCGCCGGTACCTCAACCGACCATGCCTCAGACCGTCACGATAGAGGTTTTCCAGGGGGACAAGAGGATGCAGTCGACCTTCCGCAACCCGGACGCCGCGTCGACCCCGGTCCCCGTCTCAAGGACTGTACCGAACGAGGTGAACCCATGACCCGGAACCCTGCCTTCGCACAACCGGTGAAGCGTCGTCTGCTCGACGTTCTGCTGATTGCCGGACTCATGCTTTGCGCCAGCGCTCTGCGCGCCGCCCAGACGCCCGAAGCCGGTTCGCCGGAACACATCCTGGTCGGCGCAGGCATGACTCATCTGCTCGATATGGCTGTGAACATCGAGCGCGTGTCCGTGGCCGCTCCCGAAACCGCCGAGGCCGTGCCGGTATCGGCGCGCAGCCTGATGGTGAACGGTAAGCTCCCGGGGGAGACCAGTCTCATCGTCTGGTTGAGCGATGGATCCAGAAAAATATACGACGTTGACGTAAAAGTCGGCGCCGCCCGCATTCAGACCGCCCAGGATCAGATTGAACGCGAGTTTGGAAACACCGTTCAGTTGACGGTGGACAACGCGTCGGTTTATCTCACCGGGCGTGTCCGGGACATCTACCAGGCGCAGCGCGCCGTGGCGATCGCCTCGAACGTGGGCCGTGTCGTAAACCTGCTGAAGATCGACGTGCCGGCGCAGGAGCGGCAAATCCTGCTCAAGGTCAAATTCGCGGATGTCGATCGCTCGAAGTCCCTGGATCTGGGCGTCAGCTTCGTCGGCGCGCCGCAAGGCTATCCCCTTTCAGCCGCCGTGGGCAGTTACCCCGGGGGTTCGATCACAAGCGTGGACTCTCCCGGCAGCAGCACGGCGTTCACGCTGAGCGATGCGCTCAACCTGTTCCTGTTCGATCCTCACATCAATCTGGGCGCGACGATCAAGGCGCTGGAGAACAAAAACATCCTGCAGATTCTGGCTGAGCCGAATGTGCTCGCGATGAACGGCAAGGAAGCCAGCTTCGTGGCGGGCGGCGAGTTTCCGTATCCGACGCTGCAGGGCGGCGGCGCGGGCGTCGGGCAGGTCACCGTCCAGTTCCAGGAATACGGCATCCGTCTCCACTTCACGCCCACGATCACGCCCCGCGGCACCATTCGCCTGCACGTGGTACCGGAGGTCAGTTCGCTCGATTACGCCAATTCGCTCTCCACCTCCGGCGGCACCGTTCCCGCTTTGAGCACGCGCCGCATCGACACCGAAATAGAGTTGCAGAGCGGACAGAGCTTCGCCATCGCGGGATTGCTGAACAATCAGACCACCGAATCTCTGAGCAAGATCCCCGGCCTGGCCGACATCCCGGTGCTGGGCAAACTGTTTCAAACCAAATCGATCAGCAAACAGAATTCGGAGCTGCTGGTGCTCGTGACACCGGAGTTGGTGGAACCGATTCCGGCCAGCCAGACTCTGCCGTCACTGGCGATGCCGCAATCGTTTCTCGAAGGTCCGGGCGTAACCACCCAGTCTCCGCAGACACCTGGACCCGACAAGACCGGAGCGCCACCACCGCGTGCACCCCGCACTGAAATCTCCGTGCAGGAGATGGAGCAGATACAACGAATGGAGCAGCTGGAGAAGACCGTTGCACCCGCTCCCGGCGCGTCCACTCTCCCGCAGGTGAACGTCCCCGGAGTGAATGCGCCCGCGGTTCCGAACACAACGCCGGCTCCTGCACCCTCCGCCCCGCCGAGCACGCAATGAGCATGATGCCGTTGACAGCCGCGTTTGTCGTCGGCAACCGCACCGTGTGGGAACAGGCGCACGCCTGCATCCGGAACCTTCCCGTGCGTATTGCGGTGGAGCAAAACGAGCCTGCCGACGCCGAAGTCCTGCTCGACAGGATCGAACGCCACCGCGTCGACGTCGTTCTTCTGGAAAACGGCCGGGTGTCGGTCCCGCTCGAGGAATTTGTGCGCCGGGTGAAGAACACGTCGACGCAACCCTCCGTCTTCGTGCTGCATCCGGACGCATCCCCGGAACTCATACTCGAAGCGTTGCGCGCCGGCGCCAACGAGTACCTTTATCCGCCGCTGGCAGATACTCTCAAGGATGCGTTCCAACGGCTCGCCGCGAACCGTTCCCGAAGCCTGACCGGCGGACCCGGAGGATTGGGCAGGGTCTTCGGCTTTATCTCCGCCCGCGGCGGCTGCGGTGCGACGACGTTCGCCGTTCATGTCGCCACCGATCTCGCGCGGCAGCTGAAACAGCCGATGCTGGTGGCCGATTTCGACTTCGACGCAGGACTCCTGCGCTTCCTGATGAAATCCAAGAACACCTACTCCGTCCGCGACGCCCTCGACAATCTGCATCGCCTGGACCTGAGTCTCTGGAAGGGGCTGGTGACGTCTCACGCGAACAGCATCGATTTCATTCCCGCGCCCGAGGACCTGGTGGCGAAGCGTCATCCGCTGCGCGAAGAGGTAATCCACCTGTTGCGCTTTGTGCGTTCGGTCTATCCGGTGTCGGTGGTGGACTTCGGCCGCAGCGTGAGTCTGGCGGCGCTCGATTCCCTGCCGGAACTGGACGTGCAACAGGTTGAAGCGGTGCCGATGACGCTGCGGCAGCGCTATCTCAAGGTTTACGCCTACTATTGAGGCGGGCAACACAAGCTTTTGCGCCTTTGCCATTTTGAGGGCGCGACAGAAACAAAGTCTAACGGAAGGGACTCAAAGGGCATGGCGAAGGAAAAGTTTGATCGCACGAAGCCGCACGTGAA
>CAWBIS010000037.1:0-20420 GCA_963788485.1 Terriglobia bacterium | reverse complement strand
CACGTCTGAACCGCCGTCCGGCCGCACGATCGTGGTTTCGACCGTGGCTCCCGATACCGGCTGGTACGACTTGTCGCGAACACTTACGCGCAGTGGCAGGTGGGTATCGTCGGCGAGAACCTGATGCGGCGTGGATGTGAGCACCTGGCCCGGCGTCTCGTTGACCATCCAGCGCATTAATTGCTGCCAGAACATGGCGTGCGTCCGGTCCGTGTGGTCCTGCAGCATCTTCCAGCGCCAGCTGCCGGCAGTGGCGAAGATACCCACGCGGCCGCGGCCGTAGTTCTGGATCGCCAGCAGAGGGGTCGGGCGATGGCCGTTTTCGGCGACGTCCATCAGAACTTCGGCGCCGGGCTTGGGAGTTCCCATCACCGCGTAGTTGGCCACCTGCGGCATCTTGAGCCAGCGCGCGGCATTCTGGTCGCGGTCGTCTTCGATCCGCGTGATTACGCTTTCGCGGCCGGCATCGGTGAGCGTCGCGGTGGCGAAATCGCGGCTCCATGTTTTTTCGGTGGGGATATGCAACGGCATCATTTCAGCCAGCGGCGACTTGGCGTAGCCGCCATCAGCCAGGGCGAAACGGCCGGCGAGGAAGAGTACGCCGCCTCCCCGTCGATCGGCAAAATCGCGAATCCATGTCTGCTGTTCAGTCGTGAAGTAGCTGGCTTCGACGCTGCCGATGATGAGGCCGTCGAATTTGAACAGGCCCTCCTCGGTCGGCGGGAAGCCGTCTTTCAACTCATCCGGCGCTCCGCCCTGCTGATAGGTCTTGTTCTGCGTGGTGCGCACGGCGCTGACAAGTTCGAGGGCCGGATCGTCGAAATCGAGAACGGCGCGGCGAATGAATTTGTATTCCCACCGCGGCTCACCCTCGAAATAGAGGATGCGCATCTTCTTTTCGGCGACATTGACCAGCCGTACCACGGCATTGTTCAGCTTGTTCTCCTCGCCTTCCTGCGGCTCGATGCCGATCTGGAAGCTGTGGGCGCCGGCTGCCCCGGCGTTAAAGAGGATGGTCTCGCTCTGGTCAACATCCGGCTTGAGGAGGATCTCCTGCTGCGCGATCGGATGGTCGTTCTCACGAACCATCAGCTTCACGCGCGATCCGGCATAACCATGCTGGCGGATCGCTACACGGGCGCTCACGCGGGATTGCGCCAGCGCGCGGGCGGGAGTCGAGACATCCGCGATCTCAATATCTTTGGCGAAATGATCCGGTCCGAACCCGATGGTATTCACCGGAATGCGCAGTTGGCGCAGCTGGGAGATCGTGTCCCGATCGACTCCACCGGTGTTGTCGCCGCCGTCACTGAGGAGGACGATTGCGCCGACCGGCATCGTACCGGCCTCGGAGGCGATGTGTTTCAGACTGTCGCCGATGCGGGTCGAATTGTCGTCGGCGTTCAAATTGCGCGCCTGATCGACGCGAACGGCATCGCGTCCGAATTCGTACAAACGAACCTGGAAGCGCTTGTCGAGGTCAGGCAGGAGCTGCCTGCTCAGCACATCTTCGGCGTCCTGCAACCGGGTTTTGCCGTCGTCGGCGATGCCCATGCTGCGGGAATGATCCACCAGAACCGCCACTACGTTCTGCTGGGGACGCAGCCGGGCCACGCTGATCGCCGGATGCCAGAGCATGAACAAAAGCAGGGCGATGAGGGCGGTTTCGACGAGCCAGATGATTGTCGCACGGGTGGTGCTCAGCAGCGTATGGCGCTGCCGTATGTTCCAGAATAGTCCGCCGCCAACCGCGGCGATCAGCAGGAACAGCAGCCATATCGGCATACCCGAGAGCAGGACGAACTTGCCCTTCTCAAAGATTGCCGGCGGATATTTGAAGAGGAACTCGAACATTATTTTGTGCTACCGAAACGTTCTCAGTGGGTCATGGCATAGGTGATGTAATTAATTCCCAGACGGTAGGCCTGCGATGTGTATTTTGCTTCGTATTGAGGATTATCGGCGTGTTCCCACGCATCGCCGTCGTCCTGATTGAAACACATCGCGACCATGACCCGGCCATCATCGTCGTAGATTGCGCGCCAGTGAGGATCCTTTCCACCGGCTTCACACTTTTCACAGATTCGTCCGCTGTACAAATACTGGAGTCCCGGCACTTGCACCCGTTGATCCAAATCATACACTGTGTGAAAGATCGGATCATCGTTGGGTAATTCGACGATGGTGCGGTCGGGGAAAATGCGATTCATGCTCTGAATAAAGACGCTCCACTCGAAGGTTCCGTGGAAATCGTCCACCATCAGGAACCCGCCGCGCAGCAGATATTCCCGTAAAGTTTTGCAGATCTCGTCCGTCAGATCCCAGTGGCCGACTTCAACCGCATATACCCAGGGCCAGTTGAAAATCTCATTGGGATCGTTGATCAGATCTATGACCTGTTCGGTCGAGCGCGCGTGGATCCGGGTCAGACGGCGGACGCCCTGCAGGAACTGACGGTCGGCTTTGGGGAAATCGGTGGGCCAGCTGCCGATTTCACTGCTGTAGCCGGCGTAGCGGCCGGAGGGATAGCGAAGACGCGCGAAGGTCCACTCGGTCTGCTCATTGGGATCCTTCGGGACGGGCGCGGGGTTCTCCTCCTCACCTTTGTATTCCTTGAATTTGGCCTGGAAGGCGAACAGTGCGGAAAACCCGCAGCACAGGAAGACCGCGAGTATCGCAATGCGGAAGCGCATGTCCTTAACTGGATGCGATCAGCATAGCATGCGATTTTGAGATGGATGCGCGTTCAAGGCAGCAGGACGTCTGCAAGCGGCATGGCGATTCTTCCATCTGCCGTACGCATAACGGCGCCGGCGGCGGTGGCCCAGCCTTCGGCGGTGACGCGCCATCCGCGGTGTTTCCAGGGATCTATGACCCAAACATTCGGAACACCGAATTGAAGATAATCGTCCAGACGGTCCTGCATGGCGGCGATAGTGTCGTCCGGAGACATCACTTCAATGCAGAGATAAGGGGGTGAGCAGAAGACTTCCTCGTCGGGGATCGGGACTTCGCAAACCACCACGTCGGGGATCCGAACACGGCTGGGAGCGACCTGCGTGCGGAGTTCCGGTAATGACTGGAGCAACTGGATATCTTTGCGGCGATTAAACCAGGACAAAATCTCGCCCTGCGCGTAACTGTGTTTTCGCTCCCCCACGTTTCGCTCCAGGACCTCGCCATCAATAAAATCGCAATCGGGATGAAAACTGGTGCGCAGGTAATCCTCGACCGGGATCAGTATTCCAGCGCCCACGAATTCATGATAGCGTTGGTCGAGCGTGATAAGGAGAAACTCGCCATGCCGCCTTTCGACCCTGTTTTCGCCCTGAATTACATGCTGCCGTTCGCCGAAGCGGCTTACGACGTCGCCGCCGGCAAGACACCGCTCATGCCTCCGGGATACGCGGTCAAGTCGATTATCAAAGCCGATCCGCAGCGCACCGCGGCTGTGATGACCGCTATTTCACTCGCCCATCAGCGGATGGTCCGTGCCATGGTCGCGAACAACCCCGTTATGGGATTTGTCGGCCGGAACGACGTCACGCAAACCGTTATCGTTTCTTTCCGCGGCACTGAAACGGTGGAAGACTGGCTGAAGGATTTCGACGCCGTCGCCCTTCCCTTCGGGGATATCAACGGATGCGGGCTGGTTCACCAGGGATTCGCCGCCGTCTATCTGACGATTCGGGACAGTGTTATCGCCGCAGTCGAGGCTGCCAGGGCCGGCGCGAGTTCCATGTGGGTCACAGGTCACAGTCTGGGCGCGGCGATCGCCCTCATCTCGGCACTCGACTTCGCCAAAAACGCCGTTCCGCCTCTGGCGCCCCAGCTTTATACCTTCGCCGGTCCGCGCGCCGGCGACGAAACTTTCAGGAATATGTTCGACAGCGCGATCCCGTTGTGTTACCGCGTATGGAACCGTTGGGATCTCGTGCCGCAACTGCCCGCTCCGCCGTTGTTTATTCACGCCGGGCAAAGCGTCGAGATCGACGGAGGGTTTACGCTCGATCTGGCAACCGCCCACAGTCTGACGGCTTCGTACAAGCCTGGACTGCTCAAGCTGCCGACGACGCAACCTCTGGTGATGACGGCAACGCCCTGACAGAGGGTCAGGGCTTCAAATTCAGATACTGCGGTACGCCTTCCTCAGCCGTTCCCACGGCCGTCGCCAGCGCAATCTTGGCGCTGTTGTGCGCATTGAGGCTGGAGATGTAATTCTCGTTGGCCGCGGCCAGCAATTGCTGCGCCTGAACCGTTTCGATGTTGTCGGTGACGCCCGCGGCAAACCGGTCGCGCGCCTGCGCCAGGGTTTCCGTCGCCAGATCCACGTTCGTCTTCGCCACCGCGACCTGATCGGCCGCGGATTGAAGATCGAGCAGCGCGTTCCGGACCTCGTAGTCGATACGGCCGCGCAGATCGTCGAGGGCGTTTTTTTTGGTGCGCAGCACCGCTTCGGCCTGATCCACATCGATGTGCGACCTTCCGCCGGCATAGATCGGGACGCGGACGCCGGCCAGAATGCTATAGGTTCCGTGGGAAGCAGCAAGGGTCGAACCGATGTCTCCGTAATCGGCCTGTACCACCACCGAAGGCCAGTAATGCTCGGCTCTCGCCGCTTCGACGGCGTACTCCGCAGCACGAACGTTGGCCTGGGCCGCGCGGAAATCGGCGCGATGATCGTACGCCTGTTTCAGCAGATCGTCGAGCGAAACCGGCAGCGGCGCGAAAGGCAGGGTGTCGCTGACGCTGAACTGCTGGCCGGCCGGTAATCCAACGGTGCGGGCCAGCGTCAGCTTGTCCTTTTCGACCTGGTTTTTCTGCGCCAGCAGCCGTTGCTGCTCGGTCTGGCGCTCCACGTCGGCGCGCAGCACGTCGATGCCGGCCACGGTACCCGCGCGTTTCTGATCCGACGCGCGATCGTACAGCGCCTGCGCGGTGTTCAGTTCGGCCTGGATGGCATCCACCCGCGCCGCATCCGTTATGATCGCGAGGTACGCGCCGCTTACCGCCTGCACCACCAGATTGCGCGCATCTTCAGCCGTCAGTTCCGCCGCTTTCTGGCTTTCCGCGGCGGACTTGAGATTCTTCAGCGATGTACGGTCATAGACGGTCTGTTGAAGATACGCCCGCACGTTTTGATACCCGAAAGGGCCGACGACAGAGGGGAAGCCAGGTACGTTGAGACCGAACGCCACAAGGTCGAGCTGCTGCGAGGTTTGCGTCGCACCGGCGGAAAGATTCGGCAGCAGAACGCTGAGGGTGCGGCGCCGTTCGGCTTTCACGGTATCGGAAATGTTACCGCTGGTAAGGACGCCGAGGTTGTATCGCAGCCCGCGTTGAATTGCGTCTCGCAGGGACAGCGTAAGCGGGGTCGCACTGACTTGTCCCGTGGGCACGCTGCCGCTGAAATAGATCTGCGGCTGTTCCTCCAGCACAGGCGCGGGTCCGTTCGCAATCGGCTGCGGCGGCGGCGGAACCTGCGCCTGCGCGAACCAGACGGTTAGAAAAAATACGGCGGGTGTTGTAAATTTCAGCGCACTCATTAGCTAATAGCATTCTCCCAGTACGTCATTTCACGGATGACCGGATTCTTCAATGCGTTGCAGGAAAAGACCCGGCTACCATGAAACCGGTGCCTGAGAAGCTCGCCACCACGTGTTGCATCGTCGGCGGAGGGCCCGCGCGCATGATGCTCGGTTACCTTCTGGCGCGCGCCGGCGTGCCGGTTACGGTTCTCGAGAAGTATAACGATTTTTTTCGCGATTTTCGCGGCGATACAGTCCATCCTTCCACGCTCGAACTGATGTATGAGCTGGGCCTGCTCGATAGATTCCTGAAGATCCCCCATCAGGAGATAACCGTCCTGAGCGCCGTAGTGGGCGATTTCACTTTTACGGCGGCCGATTTCCGGCACGTTCCCACTCATTGCAAGTTCGTCGCGCTCATGCCGCAATGGGACTTTCTGAACTTTCTCTCAGGCGAGGCAAGAAAGCTGCCCGGCTTTAACCTGCTCGTGCAGCACGAGGCCGTCGGGTTGATCGAAGACGGTGGAGGGGTTCAGGGCGTTGAAGCGAAGACACCCGGCGGCAGTGTCGAGATCCACGCCGATCTGGTGATCGGCTGCGACGGGCGGCACTCGACAGTCCGCCGAGCCGCGGGGTTTGAAGTTCGGGAGTTCGGCGTGCCGATCGATGTACTGTGGTTTCGCCTCAGCCGCCGCAATGGCGATCCGGAGCAGGTTCTGGGACACATGAACTACGGCAGGTTTCTGATCCTGATCAACCGCGGCGAGTACTTCCAGGCCGGTTTAATCATCCCCAAGGGCGGCTTCGACCATGTCAGGAGGGCCGGAATCGAGGCTTTGCGCGGGACACTTTCGAGGATTGCGCCGTTCCTCGGCAACCGTCTCGAAGAACTGCGCGACTGGGATCAGGTGAAGCTGCTGTCGGTGCAAATCGACCGCTTGCGCCGATGGCACAGGCCCGGACTGCTCTGCATCGGCGATGCGGCGCACGCCATGTCGCCCGCGGGCGGGGTGGGTATCAACCTGGCCATCCAGGATGCGGTGGCGGCCGCGAGGATTCTGGCGCTTCCGCTGCGTGAACGGCGGGTCACCGGGGAAATCCTGGCCAACGTTCAGGAGCGGCGCGAGTTTCCCGCCCGGGTCACGCAGTTCGTGCAACTGAAAATTCATCAGCGGATGCTAAAGCTTTTTCAGCTCACCGGGCCGGTCAAAGCGCCGTGGGAACTGAAGGCGGTTGCGCATATTCCAGGTCTCAGCCGGTTAATCGCGCGCATGGTGGGAATCGGCGTGCGGCCGGAACACATACAGGCGTAGTGCATACTTACTTTGTTTTGTAACTTGCCTCGTGGCGGCGCAATTGCCAAAGTGGGAGTTTACGGAGGCATCGAGCTAATGCAAATCGGAATGGTGGGGCTGGGCAAGATGGGCGGCAATATGTCGCGCAGGCTGGTTCGGAACGGGCACGAGGTCGTGGCGTTCGATCTGAACGCAGTTACGGTTGCCGAGTTCGAAAAAGAAGGCATGAAAGGCGCGACGGATCTGCGAAAGTTCGTGGATCAGCTGGTGAAGCCGCGCGTGGCATGGTTGATGGTGCCGGCCGGCGAACCCACGGAATCGATGGTGAATAAACTCGGGAGCATGTTTGAACCCGGCGACATCCTGATCGATGGCGGCAATTCTTATTACAAAGACGACGTGCGCCGCGCTGCGTTGCTGCGCGAGAAAGGCATCCAGTACGTCGACGCCGGCACCAGCGGCGGCGTCTGGGGAATCGATCGCGGTTATTGCCTCATGGTTGGGGCCGAGCCGGCCACATTCAAACATCTGGAGCCGATTTTCAGGACTCTCGCGCCGGGTACCGGGAACGTGCCGGTCACGGCAGGCCGCGCCACCGAAGGGCGGACCGCGCACCTCGGCTATCTCCATTGCGGGCCGAACGGCGCCGGGCATTTTGTCAAGATGGTCCACAACGGGATCGAATACGGCATCATGCAGGCGTATGGCGAAGGCTTTGACATCATGAAGAACGCCGTATCGAAGGAGTTGCCCGAAGGCCACCGTTACGATCTGGATCTGGGCGAAATTGCGGAACTCTGGCGCCGGGGCAGCGTCGTCAGTTCCTGGCTGCTGGATCTCAGCGCTCTCGCGCTGACCGAGGACCCCGCTCTCGAGCGCTACACCGGTTTCGTGCAGGATTCGGGCGAAGGCCGGTGGACAATTCAGGCCGCGGTCGAAGAAGCGGTTCCGGCGGAAGTGCTATCGGCGGCTTTATACGTCCGGTTCCGTTCGCGGCAGGACCATACGTTCACCGAGAAAATGCTTTCCGCCATGCGGCAACAGTTCGGCGGGCATATCGAGCAGCACGCGGCGAAGAAGTAGCCATGGCAACCACGGAAGCACCCCCGCAAACCACAGCTCATCAGACGCAGGAAGAGGGACGCGTCGCGGACCGCTGTACCATGGTCATCTTCGGCGCTTCCGGAGATCTGACTTCGCGCAAGCTTTTGCCCGCGCTATACAATCTTGGCCGGAATAATCTGCTGCCGCGCGAGTTTGCCATCCTCGGTTTCGCGAAGGACGAGTTCAGCGAAGAGGACTTCCGCAAGCGGACCCGTGAAGACATCCGCGAATACGCCGGGGCGCCCGCGGGCTGCGCCCTGTGCGACTGGATCGCCGACCACACATACTACCTCACGGGAGATTTCAAGAATGCCGCGGATTTCGTCAAGCTGAAAGACAAAATCGGCGAACTCGACACGCGCCACCATACCCAGGGCAACGTTCTCTATTACCTGGCAACGTTGCCCCAGTTCATTTTTGAGATCATCCGGCAACTGGGCGAGCAGGGTTTGACCAGCGAGGATCACGGTAACTGGCGCCGCGTCATCATCGAAAAACCCTTTGGCAGCGACCTGGAATCGGCAAAGTCGTTGAACCGCGAAATCGGCACCGTTCTCAAAGAAACTCAGACGTACCGGATCGATCACTATCTGGGCAAGGAGACCGTCCAGAACATTTTGATTTTCCGGTTCGCCAACGGCATCTTCGAGCCGGTATGGAACCGTCGTTACATCGATAACGTGCAAATCACGGTTGCAGAGAGTCTGGGAGTAGAGCGTCGCGGCGGGTATTACGAGCACGCGGGCTGTTTACGCGATATGGTGCCAAGCCACGTACTGCAACTGGTCTCGCTGACAGCCATGGAGCCGCCGATTTCATTTCAGGCGGACGCGGTGCGTGACGAGCAGTCGAAGGTGCTGCACGCCATCCAGCCAATCATGCCCGAGGATGTGCTGACACGCGCGGTGCGCGGCCAGTACGGCGAGGGAACAGTCGACAACGCGCACGTTCCCGCGTATCGGCACGAAGAATACGTCGATCCACATTCGAACGTCGAAACCTTTGTCGCGCTGAAGCTTCTGCTGGATAACTGGCGATGGGCGGACGTTCCGTTTTATATCCGCACCGGCAAACGATTGCCGAAGCGGGTTACGGAAATCGCCATCCAATTCCGGCGCGCGCCTTTCGTTTTGTTTCGCGACACGCCTGTGGATCGGCTGACGCCCAATCTGCTGCTGATTCATATTCAGCCGGATGAGGGAATTTCATTGAGCTTCGGCGCGAAGATTCCGGGCGCGCATGTCAAGGTGGGCCTTGTGAAAATGGATTTTCACTACGCGGATTACTTCGGCACCGAGCCCAGCACCGGTTACGAACGCCTGCTCTACGACTGCATGATCGGCGACGCCACGCTGTTCCAGCGGGCGGATATGGTGGAGGCAGGCTGGAGCGTGGTCGAACCGGCGCTGGACGTCTGGAAAGCGCTGCCGGCCCGTTCGTTCCCGAACTATGAGGCCGGCAGCTGGGGTCCCAAAGAAGCGCAGGAACTGATGAAGCGCGACGGCCGCCGATGGCTCACCGAGTAGGCCGTGAAATACAAAAACCGATTTCAAAGATCTTCGGGGGTAGCGATCCTTCGTTCCAGACGTTCGTCTATGGTCACTGAATGGTCTTCCTGCCGCGATTACAGCGAGGCGATTTGCTAGGATAGTTTTGATATGGCAATCCCGAATGTCAAACGGTTCCGGCCGTTCTGCCCGACCTGCAACGAAAGCTTTACGCTGATGGCCGTGCTGCCAAAAGAGGCGAATGCGGATGCGTTCCTCGCCGACGCCGTCTCCCGCCACGACCACAAGGCTTTCAAAGAAGCCAAGGCGCAGATGAGCAAAGTCCGCGTCGGCCAGCAGAAGCAGAAGAAAGCAAAATAGACGGTGGCGCAGCCCGCCCTCGCCGTTCACACGCCGAGGCGGGCGCGCAGCGACCTCAGGGACCGCAGGCCTTCCTGCGCCACATCTTTATCGTTATCGCGGCTCAGCTTGTCCAGGTAGGGTATGGACGATTGATCGCCGCTGACCGACAGTATACGCGAAAGATAGATCTTTTCGTCTCTGGTGCCCGGATCGATCTGACCATATAACGCAGTCAGGACGGGTTTGCGCCGGGCCGCCTCGGCCAGGTAGGCATAGGCGACGTCGTGGTAGGCCGCCTGATTGAGCGTATTGATCAGGTAGCGAAAGGGCGCGTCATCCGACAATTCGAGCTTACCTTCGAGCACCAGCGCAAATGCCGAACTCAGCCTCGGCAACATCTTGTCTTCGTCGCGCCATAGTTTTTCTATGGCAGGTTCATCCGCCGGATTTCCAATTCTGCCCAGCCCTTCCGCGGCGGCGGTCCGCAACTTCTCGTCGCGCGCCCCCAACTCGCGCAGGAACAGCTCGCGGTCCTTCGGCTCGGGCATCATGGCGATGGCGGAAAGAGCCGCGCGCTCGGCTTTGCTGTTGCGCGGATCGGCGACGATGCCGCGCAGAACGGGCAAGGCGTCGGTGCTGCGAAGGATTCCAGCTGTTTCGATCGCCGTCGTCTGCACGCGGTCGTCGAGATCCCGCAGCAGGTACGTAATACGCGGCCCCGCCTGCGGATCGCGAATTTTCTGCATGGCCACAAGCGATTCGTACATGACATTGTTGTCTTTGGTGCGCAGGGCGTCGATCAGATCCGGCAGTGCGGCCCGGCCCCGCAGAATGCCGATGGCGCGGCACGCGTTCGCGCGGACGTCCATACCCGCACCATTGCGCGCCAACTGGCCCAGTGCCGCGATAACTTCGGGACGCACGATCACGAACGAATCCACGAGCTGGTCGTTATTGTCGGCGAATTTGTCTTTGACCGCGCCACTCACGCGGACGATAGTGGAACCCAGCCCCTGCCGCACATATCCCGGCAGGTAGTAATTCACCAGGCCGTCGGTAGCGCGGATCTGCACTTCGGGATCGGCATCGCGCGTGGCGCGAATCAGCGGATCGATCGTGTCCCGGCCACCGAGGGAAATCAATTGCTTGACCGCCTCGATACGGGTGTCGACGCTGGCGCTATTCAGGTATTGGGCGACGGTCGGAATAGCCGTCGGGCCCTGTTTGGCTACGGCACGAACATCTTTGGGCGTCTGAGCGGAAGCGGAGAAGGCGCAAAGGAAAAGAAAACCGGTAACGCGGCGCATCTCTTTCGATTATGCCAACCTTTGGCCGGCGCAATTATCCCGCAGGAACGGCGGCGAGATCACGGTCATGCCGTGAAACGGCTAACGCACGAATTCGACTTTGACGCGATTGGGGATCAGGCCGACTTCGTGGCCCATGTCGAAAAGCTTCTGCGCGGCCTTTGGAATCACGTCACCCGCATCCACCGTGAAGTGATTGACGTACATACCCACGAATTTTTCGGCCAGGCGGGGCTCCATATCGCGGGCAAACTGCATCGCGTATTCGAGCGCTTCGCCGTGATTGTCGAGAGCGTACTGAATGCTGTCGCGCATCATCCGGCAGCATTCGCTTTTCACGTCGTCCGGCAACGACCGCAGCAGGACATTGCAGCCAAGCGGGAGTGGCAGCGCGAATTTTTCCTTCCACCATTTGCCCATATCGAGCACGCGGTGAAACCCGGTCTTGTTGTATGTCAACTGGGCTTCATGAATGATCAGTCCTGCCTCCGCGCCGCCGTTCTGGACGGTTTCGAGGATTTTGTCGAAAGGAACGACGACCGGCTCAAAATCGGGTTCAAAGATTTTGAGCGACAGATAGGCTGTTGTCAAAGTCCCGGGGATGGCGATTTTTTTTCCCTTGATCTCCTCGGGCTCCATCGGATGCAGCGCAACAACCATGGGCCCATAACCATCCCCCACGCTCGATCCACTGGCCATCAGGACGTATTTGTCCTGAACGTAAGGATATGCGTGGTACGAGATCGCGCTGAGCTCATACACGCCCTCCATCGCTTTGCGGTTCAGTGTTTCAATATCGGAAAGGACGTGGCGAAAGACCACGCGCGTGGAGCGAACCTTCCTGGTGGCCAGCCCGTAAAACATGAATGCGTCATCGGAATCCGGGCTATGGGCGCTGACTATTTCCTGGGGATTTTGATCCGGCATACAGGGAGCGGAATGGTCCAGTATCTCACGTTACCCGCGATGCTTCGCTCTACCTGTTCAGAAATCCACAGGAATTAGAAAAGGGCGGCCCGACTTCCGAGCGCGCGGCCAACTACGTAGGCCGATATCTGATTCGTTATCGTGTGCGCAAGAGCGCCGCCACGTCGAACCGTGCGCTGGGAAATGAGCCGCCCTCTATTGTGTCGGGTGGTTCTATATTCACCTCCGGCCGCTGTTCATGCTCAAGCGGCGACGCATGCTCGAAAGCCTGATATCCTTGTTCGATATCCTCTGCTTCCACCCACATGATCCTCCCATTACAGTCTTGTGTCAATAACTCCGCACGGCGAAAAGCGGTATGGCTCGAAGCGTGCGGACGCATTGATCGATGATCACTCGCCGCGAGATCCTCGCGCTGGCGCCGATGCTTCTCCTGCCAGGCTGCTCTTCGAACGAGCCCGAAAAGAAAGAACCCCCCAAAGCGGCCGAACCGGTCACCGGGCTGCACGCTTTATATCAGATGTATACGTCGGCGAGAGCGTGGGCCCAGGACCTCGAAATATTGCGCTATACGAGCATCGACGTTTCCGAAGTACCGCGCCAACCCGGCAAGGAACCAGCCTGGCAGGTCATATTCGTGTCTCCGGCGCTGGCCCAGGCCCGCACCTACACGTTTTCCGTTTATGAAGCCAGCGTTACGCTGCATCAGGGAATCTTCCCTGAGATGCCGGAGCACTGGTCCGGCAGCGGCAAGCCATTCTCCATACAGGCGGCAAAGATCGATACGGACACCGTCTGGGAGACCGCATTGAAGCACGGCGCCGACTACAACAAGGAAAATCCCGGCTCCCCAATCACTTATCTGCTGGCGATGGACTCGGGCAACGATCCGATGTGGCGCGTGATGTGGGGCCGAAGCGCCGGACAGAGCAGTTTCTCGGTGCTGATCGACGCTTCCACCGGCGATTTTGTTCGCATCCTGCACTGACCTGCACGTGTTGTAATTGAATCGGCCGTCATGTTTTGCACGCAATGCGGCGAACAACTCGCCGACACCGCCCGCTTCTGTACCTCCTGCGGAAAGTCGACAATCAGCCCGGCGGCATCGGCCTTACCCGAGCCCAAGAAGCTTCGCCGGATTCTGGCGGGGAAAAAGATCGCCGGCGTCTGCAACGGATTCGCCGAGTATTTCGGCACCGACATCACGCTGATGCGCGTGATCTGGGTCGCGTTGTTGCTTCTCCCGCCGCATATCGGGCTGATCGGCTACATCATCGCGTGGGCCGTTCTACCCGCGTCCTGAAACCAGCTTCACGATCGTTTCGAGGTGGAAGGTCTGCGGAAACAGATCCACCATCGTAATCCGATCGATCCGATATGCCGGCGCGAGAACCGCCAGATCGCGCGCCAGAGTGGCCGGATCGCAAGCCACGATCACCAGGGTCCGAGGCAGTAGCGCCACCAGACGCGCAGCGGCGGTTTTGCCCAGACCCGCGCGGGGCGGATCCGTCAGCACGAATTCCGGCGCGGTTTTTGCGTTCGCCAGAAACGCTTCCACCTGGTCGGTTAACGTATCGATTCCGAGCCTCGCGCGTTCCGCATTGTGCCGGAGGTCGGCCGCGCTTCGGCCCGCTTCAACCGCCACCACGCGCTCAAACCGGCGGGCCAGAGGTAACGAGAAAAGACCTGCCCCCGCATACAAATCCCAGGC
The DNA here is from genome assembly GCA_963788485.1 of Terriglobia bacterium. Taxonomy (GTDB): domain Bacteria; phylum Acidobacteriota; class Terriglobia; order Bryobacterales; family Bryobacteraceae; genus BOG-234. Next base: position 6,698 of record CAWBIS010000037.1, on the reverse strand, counting down.
CGTGCCGCCCCGCGCATCCCCGATCGCGAGATCGGCAAGGCGCGGGAGCAGAAAACGGTTTACCTGAAAGAACGAAGTTCCACTCACGCGGAAGACATCTTCGTTCACTGCATACCCGAGCGGCCCCGCGACGGTTCCCGGCACCTCGTCCGCCAGCCAGTCGAAGAATCGCTTCGCCACCGGGCGCCGGCTTTCGAGGACGTTCCACTGCACCTGCCGCTCGTCGGTGAACACTTCGAGCGAATCGACAAAATCGGGCCAGCGCCGATCCCGCGCCATCCTGTTTAACTTCGGAATGATTTCGTTGATCCTCGGTGAACTGATGGGACACGCCGCGATCTCAACGAGCTTGCGGGAATTCATTTCGCGATAACCGGCGCGGCCGCGCTCAAAATGAAACTGCGCGCGGTTCCGGTATGCAAACGGCTCGGCGGCTTCAACTGCTATGCTCGCCGCGTCGATCTCGATTTTTCCCACGCGCTGCAGCGTTTCCGCGAGAATATCGCGTTTCAAACGCAACTGGGCCTCGTAAGCGGCATGCTGGTACTGGCATCCGCCACAGCGGCCGAACACCGGGCAAGGCGGCACGACGCGATCCGGAGAGGGTTCGATGACGCCAGCCAGTCGAGTCCGCTGGACATTCTGACGAGACCCGGAGCGCTCGGCTTCGACCGCTTCGCCAGGCAGCACAAACGGCGTGAAGACCACTTCGCCATCCACGCGGCTTAATCCTTCGCCGCCGTATACGAGCTTTTCAATTCGCAGTTGGAGATTCATCGGGAGAGATCGCGGTATCGTGGGAGCCTGGCAGCCCGGTGCTGGAACTCCCGTGGGCCGCATTGCGAGCGCCGCCCGGTCGCCAGCGCGAAGCAACGACGCAGGCAATGCGGGACATTGGACAGGAGTTGCCACAAAGCTGGAGCCGGGCGCCGCCGCAACCCTTTGGGCGGGCAGGATTTGGCCCGATAGCTTCGTTGCTCGTCGTCCTACGCACTTCCTCTTCGAGCTGACCGGCGTCGACTTCCTCCTCGCGTCTCGCTCTCAGACCAAATCCTGCCCGCGCGGCCTCGCGCGAGTTCCACCACGGGCTGCCAGGGTGCCGGGTCATGAACCAAAGTGCTATTTTGACCCATTCGTTTCAAGGCCCGTTCGATTATTTCGGGTCGGGTGGAAAATTGGGAGTGATGCCGAATCACGAAATTCAGGCCGAAGCGGACGTCGACGTGCCGATCTGAGGGGCTCTCAAACGGTTGCGGCCGGTGTCGCGCGCCTTGCGGGAAGCCGTGAATCCTCGCTTTGGGCGGCCGAAGGTGTAAGAATAAGAACATTCGTTTCAGACGAATGAAAACGACTTGGGCCCCTCGCTCTAACGGAGATTAATAGTTGTGAAAAAGACCCTGTTTCTGAGCCCTCCATCTTTCGACGGATTTGACGGGGGAGCCGGAGCGCGCTACCAGGCGAAACGCGAAATCACCTCGTACTGGTTTCCCACATGGCTGGCCCAGCCCGCGGCCCTGGTTCCGGGCAGCAGGCTGATGGATGCCGCACCGCACCATCAGACGATGGAAGACGTGCTTGCCATCGCGAACGACTATGAGCTTTTCATACTCCACACCAGCACTCCCTCGCTGCTGAACGACATCCAGTGCGCCGAAGCGATCAAGGCAAAAAACCCTCACGCGCAGATCGGTTTGATCGGCGCCCACGTGGCTATCCTTCCTGCCGAGACCCTCAAACAGGGTCAGGTAATCGATTTTGTATGCCGCAATGAGTTCGACTACACCTGCCTCGATCTGGCTATGGGAAAGCCGTGGCCGGAGATCAAAGGCTTAAGCTGGCGCGATGCCTCCGGCGCCATCCGGCATAATCCGGAACGCGAACTGATTCACGACTGGGACTCGATGCCAAGCGTCCTGCCCGTCTATCATCGCGATCTCAAAATCGAGAAGTATTTCATCGGCTACCTGCTGCATCCCTATGTTTCGTTCTATACCGGCCGGGGGTGCCCGGCGAAATGCACCTTCTGCCTGTGGCCTCAGACCATAGGCGGGCACGCGTACCGCACCAAATCCCCGGCCGCGGTGATCCGCGAAATGGAATTGGGCAAAGAGCTCTTCGGAAACAGCGTGCGCGAGTGGATGTTCGACGACGACACGTTCACGATCGATAAACCGCGCGCCGTCGAGATCGCGAAGGGCATGAAGAAGCTCAAGCTGACGTGGTCCTGCAACGCGCGCGCCCATCTGGATTACGAGACCCTCAGACAACTTCGCGACAACGGCCTGCGGCTGTTGCTGGTGGGCTTTGAATCGGGCAACCAGCAGATCCTGAACCGGACGAAAAAAGGCCTGGTACTGGACACGGCGCGGGAATTCATGCGGAATTGCCGGAAACTGGGAATCCGGGTGCACGGAACGTTCATGATCGGGTTGCCGATCGAAACGCAGGAGACGATCGAAGAGACCATCCGCTTCGCCGAAGAGATCGATCCGTTCTCGATCCAGGTGTCGATCGCGGCGCCCTATCCGGGCACCGAGCTCTACAAGCAGGCGACGGCCAACGGGTGGATCGACAGCAGCGCACTCCAGGTTTCGGGAAACGGGATTCAGGTCTCGACGCTGCGCTACGACCATCTCTCGCCGGATGAGATTGAGGATGCGGTCGAACGCATGTACCGGCGCTTCTATTTCCGGCACCGGCCGATCCTGCGATTCCTGAGGGAGATGGCTACGGATCGCCAGATGCTCGTAAGGCGGTTGCGCGAAGGCGGGGAGTTCTTCGGTTATCTGCGCGAGCGGAAGCAGATCGCGCGGTCGCGGCAGGAGCAGGTGCAGGCAGGGGCTTAGCCGCGCGGAAGGAAGGCCGGCGTAGCCGGCCCGCGAAACGCAAAAGGGCCTCGCCGGTTTTCCGGCGAGGCCCGTGGTGTCTCGAAAGGCCGCTGCTTCAGAAAGTGAAGCGCGCGACTAACTGACCCGCCCGTGGAGGCTGGGCCGTGCTGAGCGTACTGATGTAACCGAAGCCGCTCCCGTTGTGCAGGCCGGGGGTATTCGGAATCTGCGCCGCGAAGGCATTGCCGGAGGTCGGAGCGTTCAGAATAACGCGATTGAAAATGTTGGTGAATTCAGCCCGGACCTGCAGAACGTAATGTTCCTTGATTCGGAAATTTCGGGCGAGATTCATATTCTCGACCGGAGCGCGCTGCTTGCGGTAGTTGGTGTAATAAGCGGCCGCGGTACCGAACGTCCCCGGCGCCGGGTTCGACCAGGCAGCGGGATTGAGGATGAATGCGCCGTTCGGATCGAAGCATCCACAGTTCGGATTCTTGATATAGAAAGGTTGGCCGGTCGGAGAATCGTAAGTGGACTGGAAGTAAGTGGAACTCAGGCCGTTGGTAGCCGAGGGCGCGAGAATCGGCAGCCCGCTGGTATAGTTCAGAACGGCTCCGAGTTGCCAGTCGCGTACCGCGGTCGAGACCCACTTGTTGCCGGTGAGCTTCGGGACGGTGTAAGTTCCGTTGAAGAGAAATGCGAAAGGCTGATCGTAGCCCGAGAGGTACTTGTCGTTTCTGCGATTGAAGACGTCGTTCTCGCCGGTCGTTACGGACTGGAAGAAGCTTACGTCGCCTTCGGCGCCGTTGGTTTCGTTCTTCGACCACGTGAACGCCGAAGTAAAAGAGAACCCGTGAGAGAAACGCTTCGTCGCCTTGGTTTGTAGAGCGTTGTACCACGTATCGCCATCGGGATTCCACAGCCGGAGAATGCTGGTGTATTCCGGATACGGACGCACCGACTGGGCCACCGTATTGGTTGTCGGAAACTGTGCATAAGGCAGCGTGATGTTATACTCGGCCGCAACCGACGGCTCCTTGAGCACCGACGCCAGCGTTTCCAGCATCAGGGTCTTGCCCGTAATCGGATCGAGCGTCGTGGCGCTCAAGCCGTTATGCTGCTGGGCCAGCAGCGCCGGCTGAATGGCATCGTCGTTGACGGATGAGTTCGCCTGCCACCATACCCCGCGGTTGCCCACGTAAGTAGCTTCCAGAACGATGTTGCTGGGAAGCTCCCGCTGGATGCCGATGCTCCAGGAAATGGTTCTGGCCGGACGCCCGGCGTTCTGATCGAAAAAGCTGAGCGAGCCGGCCGGCACTCCGTTTACCGGGAACTGACCCGAGTAGAAGTTCGGATAAGTGAGGACATAAGGCAGGCCGGCCGACAGCTGGTAGGCCGGCAGCCCGTAGGACTGCGCGGCATACGGAGTATTTCCGCCGACAGCATAAGACTGGAAATTGTCGGCCGCGGTTCGCGAGTAAGACACGCCAAGCCCGGAGCGAAAAACGAACTTGGGCAGGAACTGGTAAGCCAAACCGAGCCGTGGACCGAACGCCCAGGGATAGTTATGCGCGAAGTTGCACTTGCAGGTCGCTTCGTAGATCGTGCCACCCGGCAGGTTGCCGGCGCCGGGATTCGGGGTCGAAGGCGACAAATCCGACTGGACGCCGTGTTCTTCTTTCAGGTAAGTCTGGAAATCGTAACGCAAACCATAGTCCAGTGTGATTTTGCGGGTGATTTTCCAGCTGTCCTGGGCGAAGCCGGCCAGCGAGTGTTTGCCAAGCCGGGTATCCGTGATGGTGGCGGTGTATCCATTATCAACCTTGCCCAGCAGGAAGCTGGCGTAGCCGTTGCCAGGGCCGCCCGAGGGAAAGCCGATACCGGCCAGCGCGGGGTCCGACGTCTCGTTCGCGCTGAAAGTGATCCAGGGCGCGGCATAGGTCTGGTTGTGATTGATGTATCCGTCGATCACCATCTCGCCGCCGAACTTGTAGGTATGGTTGCCCTTGACCCAGGTAAGACTGGTATTGGCGGTAGGCTTGATATTGGTGATCTGCGCGTGCGTGTAGCCGCCGAGTTCGGCCGGACCGCCGCCATAAGCGCTGCTGATTCCCTGAATGGTGGGAAAGAGGTTTGGATCGTAAGTTCCGGTCAGGCCATTGGGAGCGCCCGCGGTGGCGAGACCCGTGTTCACGTTGAAAGGCTGTGCCAACTGCTGGTAGTTCAGGTTAAGCAGCCCTATACCGGCGTGATACAGCACGGTCGGCGAGACCGTGTAATCGAAATTCACGCGCTCCGTATTGTTCCTGCTGTTCGTCGCCACGGCCGTGGTAATCGGTTGCGGCAAACCATCGGCGTTCGGAGTATATAGCGCGGTCTGCTGCCAGAAAGCCGACAGCTTCATCTTGTCGCTGAGCGATTGATCTACTTTGAGCGATGGAATCGTGGATCGCTTCGGGTTTCGATAGGAGGGATCGTGATAATTATTCACCGAACCGGAGGCGTTCGGTGCGGGCAGCAGCGACTGAATTTTCAGAGCCAGAGGATCCATCATGGACATCGGGATCGTGTTGTTCGGAAACGGGAGGCGCTCCGTCTGTCCGCTGACCGTGGTGTAATCGGAGGCCGGATTATAGATTGTGTTGGCGATGACGGGCGTGCCCAGGATCGGGTCGGTTGCGCCCGAAGCGAATTGCGGCAGACCGCTGAAGTTTCCACTGGCGAAAGCCGCCGTGGGCATGGTCGTTACCGTCGTGCTCACAATCGGGTTATTGCGATATTGCTCGAATGCGAAGAAGAAGAAGGTCTTGTTCGTCCCGTTATAAACTTTCGGGATGCGGACCGGACCGCCCAGGGTGAAACCATAATCGTTCTGGCGCACCCGGTTCTTCACGTTCAGAAACGGCTGTGAGGCGTTCAGCGCTTCGTTGACGAAATATTCATAGCCGCTGCCGTGGTATTGATTGGTTCCCGACTTCATCGTGGTGTTGAACACGCCACCGCCAACCTGCCCCAGTTCGGCGGCGAAGTTACTGGTCTGGACGCCGACTTCCTGGATGGCATCCACACTGGGCTGGGTCCACGACTGCGTGAACCAGAGGCCGGTGGACGATTCCTGTCCCTCGATCTTCAGCGATTCGGTATTGCTGGGCATGCCATTGACGCGAATGGCGGAATCCTGCGCAAAGTAGGTGCCGGGAATCAACTGCAGCGCCGCATAGGGGTTGCGCAGCCCGGTGGCCGAGCCTCCAATGGTAAGAACCGGAAGGTCGTCCAGATTGCTGGTGGTGACGTTATGACTTAGTTCGCCGCTTTCCGTTTTCAGAAGGGCGGCTTCACCGGTGACGGTTACCGACTCGGTTGCGGCCCCTACCTGAAGGATCGCGTCCACGCGAACCGTCTGCGCGACCGGGACCAGAACACCGGCCTGTACAAACTTCTTGAACCCTGTCGCGGTGATCGACACCTCGTAGGTTCCGGTCGGGAGTTCGGCCAGGGTGTAGTTGCCCGTGCCGCTGCTGGCTGCCCGATACACAGCCGACGTGTCGGTATTCTTTGCCTCGACCGGCGCATTCGGGATCACCGCGCCCGTCGAATCGGAAACCGTTCCCGTGATCGTGCCACGATCACTTTGCGCAAACGCCGTAGCGGCGCATAGCAAACAACAAATCGCGTATCTCAATCAGACACCTCGTTCCAGCCGATTGACTGGGGAACGTCTCACCCTGATCGTTCGCGATGATATAACAGTTTGACTTGGGAGTCGAGAAAAATATAGACTTTTTATGAAATTCGGTTGTTTCACCGCCGAATAAAATTTTAATTCCTGAGACTTATGGTTTATGCTCGCCTAGATTTCGGCGCCGGGGC
>CAWBIS010000036.1:0-5936 GCA_963788485.1 Terriglobia bacterium | reverse complement strand
TGGCGATCCTGAACGACTCGATGTGCCCTGCGGCCCGATCATGTCGACCGCGGATCTGGCCAACGATGTTCATGTGCGCGGCCGCGAGATGTATGTCGAACTCGACCATCCGCAGCGCGGCAAGTGGTTCAATGTCGGAATGCCGATCAAGCTTTCCGCATCGCCCGCGAAGATTGAGCGTTCGCCCACCTTGGGAGAGCACACCGACGAGATCCTGAAAGATGTCCTGGGTTGGAGCGACGCGCGGATTGAAGCGGTAAAGCAAGCGGGAGCATTTTCCGCCCCGCCGAAAAAGTGACGTCAATGAAAATCGCCATCATAGGCCAACAGGACTTCGGCAAAGCCGTCCTCGAAGCATTCCTCTCCCGCGGCGACGAAGATCGCCGCCGTCTTCTGCGCGCCCGAAAAGGAAGGAGCCAGGCCGGACGCGCTGCGCGCAGCCGCGCAGGACTAAAGGTCTTGCGGTCCATCAATTCAAATCGCTGCGCGATCCCGGAAGCCGCGCGGGCCATGCAGGCGTCAGGCGCCGATATCGGGATCATGGCTTTCGTGCTGCATTCGCGCCGCAGGATTTTGTGACGATACCGAAACACGGCACCATCCAGTACCATCCCTCGCTGCTGCCGAAATACCGCGGCCCGAGTTCCATCAACTGGCCGATCATCAAAGGCGACACTGAAACCGGCCTGACGATATTTCGCCCCTCCGACGGACTCGACGAAGGCGCCGTGATCCTCCGGAAAAAGACCCCGATCGCTCCCGACGACACGCTGGGCACCGTCTATTTCGACCGCCTGTTTCCGATGGGAGTGCAGGCGTTGCTGGAGGCCGCCGACCTTGTACTATCCGGCCGGCATTCCGAGACGGTGCAGGATGAATCGCAAGCCAGCTACGAAGGCTGGTGCCGCGCGGCCGAAGCCAAAATCGACTGGGCAAAACCCATCGACCACATCTACAACCTGGTGAGGGGATGCAACCCGGCGCCGGGCGCGTGGACCCTGAATGGAAAAAAGCTGCAGATCTTCGACGCCCGCAAGACGGTTTTCCGGCGCTTCGCCGAAGTGCCGGGAAAGATCGGCGAAGTAACCGACGTGACGCCGCAAAGCTTCAAGGTCACCGGCCAGGGCGGGTCCATCGAAGTACTGAAAGCGAAATTCGAGGACGGCAAAAAGATAAGCGGCGGAGAACTCGCGCAAGCCGGTGGAATCCAATCCGGCACCGATGCTCGGGAGTTAGGGGTTCTTCTCCGCTGCGCGCCCACCGCGCAGAATATTGCCGACCGCTTCATTGCCCTCGTGGCACGCATACTCGTAGATCCTGTAGCTGTCGTCCCGAGTCAGAGGCATCGAGACCTTCCACGGCTTCGTATATTCTTCCGGATCGTCCACCGTGACTTCGTAAAGGATGGTATTGGGGTCGGCGCGCGTAAAGCGCTCGACGAGATGCAGCGATGTGCTCTCCGGAATACCTTTGATGCGCCCACCGGCCGCACTCGTCGAGATCCAGCCTTTGCCGTTGAAGTTGGTGGTATCGACCACGAGCGTTTTGCCCTCCCAATGGCCGCGTGAATCGCCATTCCACAGCCGGACAGATGCGGGAAGATGCGGGCTGCCATCCGTCGGAATCACGCAGCTCATGAATCATCTCGGAGAAAATCACCACGTGGCCGGGAGTTCGCACAATCTGATGCGCGTCGTTTAGCCCGCCGGAAAATAGACGCCCGGCACGCCGCGCGTGATGCATTGGTCCCACGGGCTCATATATTCATAGGTGTCGGTGATGTGGGCGGCGTTATAGTCTCTGGCCGCTTCCGCTGAGGGCTTGACGGGAATTTGCCATCCGGCGGGTCGACCACCAGCGAAGTCTGCCGCGTGGACACGACTTTGGTCCCGGAGTCGAACCAGACCCGGTTGTAGCTGCCGACGTCGCCGGCCTTGGGCGGCGCGTCCACGCTGTTCTTCGCGGTCTGCTTTTCGAGTTCGGCCGCTTCGGCCGGTGTCAGCACGGCCTTGTTGGCAAGCTCGTCGGGCCGTTCGAACGGAGTGATGGTGGCGTTGGTCCATGTGCCCTGGAGGTCGGGCGGCGCCGCGTAAACGGCGCCTGCGATTACGGAAACAATCGTCAGGAATCGAAGGATCATTCTGCCCAATTCTACCGCCGTTTAGACCGCCGTTTAGACCGCCGTTTAGAATGGATGCGAATATGTGGTCGCGCCGGGAATGCCTGCGGATGCTCGGAGCTGCGGCGGCGTCCGCCGCTGTGGCACCGGCGCGTGTCACCGGCGTTCAACTGTACAGCGTACGCGCAGCTCTCAGAAAAGAGCCGGACCGTGTTCTGCAGGCGCTCGCCGGAATCGGCTTCAAAGAAGTGGAAGGTTACAGCCGGCCCGAGACTGTGGCGCTCGCGCCGAAGATCAGGCAGGCAGGGCTGACGGTGCGATCCTGTCAGGTGGAAACGCCGCTGCTCACCGCCGAATTGGGATCTCTACCCTGGGCTCAAACAGGTCAATATCACCGAAGCCATCGACAGCCTGGCGGTCGCGGGCGTCGAGTATTTCACGATGGGCTACATCTCTCCGGGCGCGCGCGGCGACGGCGACGACTTCTATCGACGCACCGCCGACCGCATGAACGCCGCGGCTGATCTCTGCCGTAAATCGGGGCTGCGGTTCGCCTGGCAGAATCATGCTTTCGAGTTCGAGGGACCGCCCGATCACCGGCCCATCGATATTTACAAGGAGCGCCTGGATCAGCGGCTGGTGGGGCTTGAACTCGATGTCTTCTGGGCCAGCGTGGCTGGTCAGGATCCGCTGCGGCTGCTCAAGGAGTGGAAAGGCCACGTGCCTTTGCTGCACCTCAACGACAAGGCGAAAGACGCGCCGCACCAGTTCTCGGAAGCGATCGGCATTGGAGCGTACGCGGAAGCGGGCAGCGGAGACATCGATTTCCCCGCCATCCTCAAGGGCGCCGTGGCCGCCGGAGTCAAGGCCCGGTTCATCGGGCAGGATGAAATGCAGGGCGATCCGATCGAGAGTCTCCGCAGAAGTTTCGCTTTCCTGAACCGATAGGACCGGGACGGCTTGACCGGCACAACTAGACCGGCACAACTAGACCGGTACAACGCCGCAATTGGGGGGCAAAGATACGCCGCAGACGGCTTGAATCACCGCGCCATGAGTGACGATGACGATCTGCTGCTCGGGAAATCGATCGCGTAACGACTCAATTGCCGCGAGTGCGCGTCGGCGGACGTCTTCCACGCTTTCGCCACCCGCGGGAGTCCAATGGGGGTCGCGGAGACCAAGCCTGTCATAGGGATGGCCTTTGAGAGAACCGAAATCGCGTTCCTGAATTCCAGGGATCGCCTCGGTGGGGATACCGAGTACGTCCGCGATGATCTCGCTCGTTTGCCTGGCTCGCAGGAAAGTGCTTGAGACCAGCACCTCCGGCCGAAATTCGCGAGTGAGGCGAAGCGCCAACTCGCGCGATTGAAAGCGCCCTTCCTCAGTGAGAGGGATGTCACCCGAATCGGCAAAACATCCTCGCACATTGGCCTCCGTCTCGCCGTGACGAACCAGAATGACTTTGGACTTGCTTTTCACCTTTTCTTCGCCTACGATAGCATCAAATGGCTCTTACTCGCAGGCAGAAGGAAGTCCTCGACTTCATCGCGGCCTATCAGGTCGAGAACGGCTACAGTCCCAGCTATGAGGAGATCGCGCGCGGCCTTAAGCTCGCGTCAATCGCCACAGTCCACAAACATATCTCCGCGCTCGACAAGAAGAACTATCTGCAGCGCAGCCACAATCAAAGCCGGTCCATCGACGTGGCGCCGCGCTATCTGCAGGAGCAGCGCCGTAATCGCCTCGAAGCGTCGCTCGAGATTCCCATGCTGGGCAGCATCGCCGCCGGCCAGCCGGTCGAAACCTACGACCAGCGCGAAACTCTCAGCTTCGCCGATTTCGTCGGCCAGAAGGATACGTACGCGCTGCGCGTGCGCGGACAGTCGATGGTGGAGGACCACATCTGCGAAGGCGACATGATCCTCGTCGAGAACACGGTCGAGGCGCGCGAGGGCGATATCGTTGTCGCCCTCGTAGGCGGAACAGAAACCACTCTGAAGCGGTATTATCGCGAACCTGGCAACATCATTCGGCTGCAGCCGGCGAATTCGACGATGAGCCCCATCCGGGTTTCGGCTCAGGACGTGCAGATCCAGGGACGCCTGTTGGCGGTCCTGCGAAAATATTAACGCTGACTTACAGAGCCGCGACCAAAGGAAGCGTTCTTACAGCCGCGTGGCCGCGAGCCGCTGGCGGTATTCGTGTTCGGCGCGCAGCCAGTCCTCCATCGCGGAGCCACCCTGGCGGCCGCGCGCTTCCCAATAGCCGTAAGCGATCTGCGCGACGGCTTCCTGCGGATGACTCTGGGCGATAACCGGTTCAGTGGAAACAACCTTGCTGTGCTGTGCTGCTTTGACGCGGGGAGTTTTGAGCTTTGCGGCGCGTGCCGAAGACGCGACTGCCGCGGATTCTGTGACGATTACTTGTTTTTTGGGCATAACCTTACCTCTTCGATTGTAGCCAGCCTCTCTTACATTTTCACGAAGAAATGTTTTATTTAATGTATTCATAAAAGCGCTGGCCGGTTCGTTTCCGGATAAACTATAGAGTGAGTTCGCCTTGCATACCTTTCGGGCCTGCGCGGCTGTAGCCGCGGTCGCCGCGTTATTCCTCGCCGCTCCCCTGCCTGCGCGCGTGCTGCAGGTGGATATCGACGGCATCATTCATCCGGTCACCTCGGAAGTGGTCCAATCCGCCATGGCGCAGGCGCAGCGGGAGCATGACGACGCTCTGTTGATTCGCCTCAGCACGCCTGGCGGCCTGATGGATGCCACGCGGGATATCGTCGAGCGGATTTTCCGCTGCCCCATTCCCGTTATCGTCTGGACCGGCCCGTCGGGCGCCCGCGCCGCTTCGGCCGGATTCTTTCTTCTCGAAGCGGGCGACGTGGCCGCCATGGCCCCGGGCACCAACACCGGCGCTTCCCACCCCGTCCTCTCGAGCGGCGCGGAACCGGATTCCGTGATGAAATCCAAGATGGAAAACGACGCCGCCGCGCTCATGCGGACAATCGCCGTACATCGCGGCCGCAATGAGCAGTCGGCCGAAAAAACGGTGCGGGAGAGCGCTTCCTATACCGACCGTGAAGCCCTGGATCAGCACCTCATCGACGTTATTGCTCCCGATCCCGCGGCTCTCATCAAGCAACTGGAAGGCCGCGAAATCACCCGCTTCGATGGCCGAAAGCAGACGCTTCACTTCGCCGATCCGGCGGTCGTTCTTTATCAGCCATCGCTCCGCGAACGAGTGCTTCTCGCCATTGCCGATCCGAACATCGCTCTGCTGCTCCTCGTGCTGGGGGCGCTGGGAATTTACCTCGAATTTTCCTCGCCCGGTCTGATAGCGCCTGGCGTTGCGGGCGCGATTCTCGCGCTGTTGGGGCTCACCGCGCTTTCCATGTTCCCGATCGATTGGCTCGGGGCCGCGCTGATGATTCTCGGCCTGGCGTTTTTCGTTCTCGAAGCGAAATTCGCCACGCACGGGGTCCTCACCACCGGCGGCGCGGTCGCGCTGGCGCTGGGCGCGGTCATGTTGATCGACACCAGCGTTCCCGAATTACGCATTCGCTGGAGCACCGCCATTGGCCTCGCGATTCCGTTCGCGCTGATCACCAGTTTTCTGCTTTCGATCGCCATCCGCGCGCGCCGGAACAAGGTTGTGACCGGCATCGAAGGCATGCTCGGCCTGCCGGGAATCGCGGTCAGCGAACTCAACCCCTCCGGGACTGTGCAGGTGCGGGGAGAATATTGGAACGCGCAAGCGTCCGGACGCGTTCCTGCAAGCGAACCGGTGCGCATCACCGGGATCGACGGAT
>CAWBIS010000035.1:0-6111 GCA_963788485.1 Terriglobia bacterium | reverse complement strand
ATGTATTGCTGGTTGTGGCGCGGCTTCTGCTGTCGCGCGTACCGGCGGGCGGGCGCGTGCTCGATGTCTGCTGCGGCACGGGGCAGTTCACGGATGTTGTGCGGCGGCTCGGCTACGATGTCGCCGGGATGGATGCGTCGGGCGAAATGATCCGGTTCGCCCGCGAGAATGCACCCGGAGTTGAATTCACGATCGCCGATGTGCGCGATTTCCGGATGGGTCGAATTTTCGACGCGGCATATTCGGTTTACGAAAGTTTGAATCACGTGCCCGACATGGCGGGTCTCGAACTGGCGTTCGCGTGCATTCACCGGCATCTTGAGCCGGGAGGACCGTTCCTCTTCGATATGAATCGCGAGGAGGCTTACGTCCTCTACTGGAACAATATGGATTCGATCGTGGAAGACGACAACGTGTGCGTGATGAGATCGGAATTCGACGAGGCGGCGAAGACCGGCAAATACGAAGTCACGACGTTCGAGCCTGCCGGGAAAGCCGGGAACCAGTGGCTGCGCGAGGATTTCACGCTGCGCCAGGTCTGTCACGATTTCAGCGCGGTGCATAAAGCATTGTTCCGCGCCGGGTTCAGGGATGTGACGCTGCATGACGCGCGTGACGCCGGCATGAAGGGCGACGTGGGCTACGGTCGCACGTTCTTTCTCTGCACGGCGTAGATTACGGCGATCCGGCGGGGCACAGGCCGCGATAAAACTGGCAAGCGCGACAGTGCGGGCCTTCCCGCAGGTCGAAGCTGAGCTCATTCTGAGCGCGCGCCATTTCCGTCAACAGTTCTTCGACGCGGCGAATCGCGGCGTCATCCACCGCCACCTGAACCGCATCGCGGAAACGCAGGAAATGCAGCCAGGCCTCGGCCGGGCGTTTTCCCAGAGCCCGTTCGATCGCCAGCGCGTATAGCGCCAGTTGCGGAGCGTAGGTTTCCGGCCGCGCCGTTGTGTCCGTTTTGTAATCGACGACAATAATTTCGCCGGCTTCTTCGAACCACAGGTCCACGGTCCCGCGAACCAGCGTTCCTCCGACGTCCGCGATGAAATCCCATTCGCGCGCCGAACGCGGGGACGCCGCGGCTCGCCGGCCGAGATCGCTGGTGAGAAACACATCGGCCAGTTGCTGAGCCTCGTCCGGATATGAGGCCGCATTACCCGCGAGGATTTCGTGGACAGCCGACCCCAGATCGGCCGCGTTCAACTCCGAGGGTTCCTGTTCGGCGGCGAGGTCTTCGGGATCGAATTTCGCCGAAAGCCCGCCGTTCCAGCCGATATAGCGCTGCAGGTAATATTTGCGGGGGCAATCGGCAAAGACGGTCAGCGAGGTTACGTTGACCGCGGAATCATGCTGTTCGTCGAGCGCGGGGCGGGGAATCGTAAGCACGCTGTCGCCCAATGCCGGATCTCCGGGAGACTCTTGCCGCGGCGGCGGTTCGTTATCCGTCACCCGGATCGATACATCGAATTCATCTCCATTCAATGCGGTGATGGTCTCGATTTGCGGATCCTCAGCCGGGGTGCGCGAATCGAGATGGAAGAAATCGTCGACCATCTTCGCCCAATTGGACGGTCGCTTCTTCCCACGCGAATACGACAAAATCAAATGCTCTTCGGCTCGCGTCATGGCGACGTAGAGCAGACGGTTCGCCTCCCGTTTTTCCCGATCCTTCAGATCTTCGGCGTTGCGGAATTGCCAGGAGTCGTCGAGACCGTCATTGTGCGGCCTGGCGCCGAGGTCCTTCCATTTCAAGCCGAGGCCCGACTCGGGCGTGAACGTGGCGGGGGCCGAGTTCCGCTGCGTGCCCTTGTCCATCGCGGCGATGATCGTCACGGGGAACTCCAGGCCCTTGGCGGAGTGCGCCGTCATCACCTGAACGCGATCGCCCTGGTCGGCGTCGGACAGATCCGATTCGAGGCTGACGGCCTGCTGCAGGCTCTCGATCTCGCGCAGGAACTCGGGCAGGGTGCGTTCCTCGCCGCGGGTTCTGGCCAAATGCAGAAAACTCTCGACGTTGAGGGCTTCGGCCGTGCCAGGAGTCCATTGAAATCCGCAATCGGACAGGGCGCGGACAATCATCACTTCGAGAGAGGTGACGGGCTGGGCGGCGCGCCAACGCCTGAGGTTCAAGGCGAAGGACGCGAGCTTGCGCGCGTCCTCCGGTTCAAACTCCGCCAGCTTTGAACTGTCGTGCGCCAGCAAATTGAGGCCGCCGGTTACGGTGCCGGCGAGAAGGCGGATGCGCAACAGGGCTTCGTCGCCGATACCCGCGAGAGCGGAGCGCAGCAGGGTGGCGAGAGCGACACTATCGCGGGGATTGACGATCGTGCGCAACAGAGCCGTGATATCCAAACCAACGCGGGAGAGCAGAAACGACTGACGGCGTCCACAGACGTAAGGAATATTCGCGTGATTGAAGGCTTCGAGAATCGGCCGCATGGAGTCGCTGTTGCGGCACAGAACGGCGAAGTCGCGGAATTCCGCGGCTCGCGCGTCTCCGTTTGCGCCGATGCGCAGGGTGGAGCGAAGCGAGAGGATCCGGTGCGCAATCCAGCGGGCTTCCTTCGCCGCGGCTTCGTCCTTGTCCTCGTCCTGAACCTTCAGAATTTCGATCGACGGCTGCTTTCCTGCCGGGAAAGTCTTGCCTGCGATCAGATCCCGCGGCTCGATACCCTCCGCCGCATTGAGCAGAGCTTCGACGCAGCGCAGGATTGCGGCCCGGCTGCGGAAATTGTGCAGCAGGCTGGTTTCCTGTTTACCCGATTGGCGAATCTCCGCGCGGTAAGCATGGAAGATTTGCGGCTGCGCGTGGCGGAAGCCGTAGATCGATTGATTGACGTCGCCCACAGCGAAAAACACATCGTTGCCGCGAATCAGCGCGATCAGCTCCGCCTGCTGTTCGTTGATGTCCTGGAACTCGTCGAGCATCACCTGACGAAACTGCGCGCGGATGCGATCCTGGACATCGGCGTTGCGCTTCACCAGATCGACCGTGCGCCGTTCGAGATCGTTGAAATCGAGAGCGCCTCTGGCAGCTTTGCGTTCGTTATAAAGGCTCTCGAAACGATCGAGGGCGTCAAATACGACCGCGCGATGGTCCATCGTGTGGCGATCGACAGCGGCGGCTTTTAACTCCTGCAGATGTTGCCTGAAAGCGATCAGCCCGGGCTTTGCGGAATCCGGCACTTTCCCCATATGCAGCGGACAGTCATTGATGATCTGCACGAATCCCTTGAGACTGCAGGCATTCGAATTCTCCAGCCGCGGCGCCCATTCGAGCAGGTCTTCGCGCTGTTTCTTCCGCGCATCGGTCAGGCGCTCGGGCCAGCTTTGGATGTTCCGGCGCAGATGCGCGGCGCTTTCGCAGGGATCGAAGGCGGGGCCCGGATTCGGCATCGAGCGCACCTGGGCGATCGTCTTCCCGGCGGAACGAATGGCATCGTAAACGTTGCGCAGATCGCTCGCCACGTCGGGTTTGTACAGCGCCTCGATGAGCGCCAGCGCTTCGGTGCGCCGCTGCGCGGCCAGTTCATCCAAAGCCGTCGTCAAGCAGGCGTACTGCAGTTCTTCCGATTCGCGCGCATCCAGCACGGAGAAGCGCGGATCGATTCCGGCGACGATGGCGTTCTCCCGCAGGATGCGGGCGCAGAAGCCGTGAATGGTGGAGACCCAGGCCGATTCCAGATCGCGCCGGCGCACGACATCGTGCGCAAACAGTTCGACCAGCCGCGCTTTCATGTTAGCCGCGGCTTTTTCGGTAAACGTAATGGCGAGGATTTCGCGGGGGTCGAAGCGGTGGGTTTCGATCAGGGCGCGATAACGTTCGACCAGGACAGTGGTTTTGCCGGATCCGGGCCCGGCCACCACACACGCATCATGGCCGCCATATTCGATGGCCTCGATCTGGCTGGCGGTGAATTCAGGCATGGCGAGTTTCCAGCCTATGCGCCACGCGCGCCTTCAATCATGACGGCGGGTTGTTCCACGCGGCAGGCTTCCTTGAAATCGCACCAGCGGCATGGATCGGTCTCCTCGGGGTGGGCATGTACGTCTCCATTGAGAAAACCCGATAACCGCTCGACGGCGCGCGCGCGCGCATCCTCCGCCCAATTTTCCGGCATCGGCTGGAAGGCGAGCTTGGTGCCCGGGATTTCGCCCCAGCCGAAACGTTCGTCTTCGCGGACGGCCCAGTAGATCATCGCCACCGGATTCAGATTCATCCGCTGGCGCACGGCCAGCGCGTAGAGAGGGCCTTGCAGGCGCGTGCGGCTGGAGACCAGTTTCTCCACGTTGGCAGTCTTGCTGCTCTTGTAATCGACGATGACGCATTGTTCGCCGGCGAATTCGTCGATGCGGTCGATGCGGCCAGTTACGGTGATGCCGCCGGGGAACTCCAGCGAGACGTCGACCTCGGCTTGCGAAGCGAGCGGCGTCCACAGGTCGTTGGCGCTGACCCTTTTCGCAATCTCGCGAAATTGCATCCGGTCCACTTCGAGTTTGTATCCGGCGGGAAGTTTCTCGGTGCGACACATTTCGTCGAATTCCAGCTCGAAGAGTTCGACGAAATCGCGATCCTTGTCGGCGATCCAGCGCTCGAGAGCCCGGTGCAGTATGGAGCCGGTGATGCGGGCATTGAGGCGATCGGCGGGCCTTTCGGGCGCGGTCTTCAGCAGGAGCGTTTTTCCCGCGAAGAATTTGAACCGGCATTGGGCCAGGTCTTCAAGGGAGGTCAGGCTGATCCGCTTGTGGACCTCCGCCATCGCCGCCTGCAGCGCCGGTGAATGCACGCGGCCCGCGATGGCGTGCGCCGGGACCTCGATTCGGGGCGCGGGAACGCAGCGACGCGCGTTCTCTACAGTCAGAACCGGGTCCAGAAGCAAGCGGGATCGTTGCGCGGATTTTCCGGCGGCGTCCTTTTGGGAAACGGTCAGAAACAGCGAACCGGTCGCCCGCGTGCGCAGCGATTCGAACATCCATCGTTCTTCAAGATCCAGATCGGCGGCCTTACGCAAAGGGATGCCGGCTTTGTGCAGCTTGTCGACCTCGCTGTCGGGGAAGATCAGGTTCTGCGGATGCTGCCGGGGGAAATCCCGATCGGTCAAGCCGCACACAAAGAGCGCCCGAAGATCCCACTGGCGGGCTTCAAATGCGCTCATGACGTGAATGGCGTTCGCGCGATCGCCTGCGGGCTGAATTACCGCGCTCTCGACCGATTCGGATGCCACGCGCCAGAATTCGTCGAGCGAGACGGGGTGATCCGGCGTATTCCAAAAGGGCACGATGGATGCGACCGCGGCCTGCCAGGAGCGCAGCGCCGCAACGTGGCTGCGGGCGGTCTCGACTTCGGCATAGTCGCGCGGCGGCTCGAGCGTGCCCGGACGGTAGAGCGCAGCCGCCAGGGCCTTGAGGCGGCGCTGCCATTCGGCCGGCTTCTGTGGCGCGTTTTTCCACGTATCCGTTTTCAGGCACACTGCGATTTCATCGCGGAGCCAATCGCGATCGCAGAAAGCGAGCAAGGCTTCCGCGCCATGGCCGGGCATGGCTTCGCGGACGGCGAAATCGAAGCGGTCGAAATCGGCGCTGCGGCCCCAGCGCGGGTGCGCGCGCAGTGTTTCGAGTGTGGTCTCGAAGTCCCAGCCGCTGGATGCGCCGGAGACGAGACCACCAAGGAACGTCGCCACGGGATGCCTGCGCAATGGAGTGCTGAAGTAGAAATGCGCGGGGATGCCGAAGCGTTCGAAGGTTCCGCGCAGAAGGGGAGCCCAGGTGGCCGGGTCGCGCAGCGCCACGCCAATTTCGCGGAAAGGCGCGCCTTGATGACCGTGCTCGTGGGCGGCCTGCGCGTGCTCAACACCAACTGCGGCCGGACCCAGCACGGCGTGTTTACCACCCGGCCGGAGGCGCTGACGAACGACTTCTTCGTGAACCTCCTCGACATGGGCACCGAGTGGAAGGCGGTCTCGAAAGACGCCGGCGTGTTTGAAGGCCGCGATCGCAAAACCGGCAAACTGAAGTGGACCGGCACCCGCATCGACCTGGTCTTCGGTTCCAACTCCCAACTCCGCGCCTTGGCGGAAGGTACGGCTCCGGGGACTCCCAGGAAAAAGT
>CAWBIS010000034.1:0-4105 GCA_963788485.1 Terriglobia bacterium | reverse complement strand
CGGTGAGCCGGAGCAGGCCGCGGCGGATGACCATGGCCGGGTTTATGTCGACGTACGAGACAAGAGCGATATCGCAGTGATTGACGCCATGACGCTCGCTGTCACCGCGCGTTATAGCGTGGCGCCTGAAGGGGGAAGGTGTTCCGGCCTGGCGATGGATGTAAAGAACGGCATCCTGTTTGCCGGCTGCCGGATGCCACAGACAATGGTGATTCTCAGCGCCGCCGATGGAAAGATCCTCGATGTTCTGCCGATCGGGTCCACCGCCGATTCCGCCATCTTCAACGCGCGAACGAACGAAGCCTACAGTGCACAGATAGATGGAACGCTGACCGTTGTCAAGGATAGTCCCACCAGCTTTAAGATCGAGCAGACTGTGCAGACGAGGGAAAGCGGCAAGCAGATGGTGTGGGACAGCAAGACAAACCGCATCCTGGTAATTGCAGCGGATTTCCTGCCGCCGACCGGCCCGCCGAGAGCGGCCGTAGCAGGCTATGGAGGCAAGATGGCGCCCGACTCATTTTCGATCATTGTGGTGACGAAGTAACGGCCAGGCGCACGGTGGAGATTGCCCTCGACATCCGGGGCGCAGAGTCGGTTTGTCTGTTTTCATTCAATGGACCGCATATTGAGAATCGAAATACACCTCCGGATACAGCCGGAACATATCCTTCGCCGTCCGCATTGGAATCCGGTGGACGCTCCTTTCCCCGCGCCTTTGATCGAACAGTCCGCTGTAGCCAGGCTCCTCGTATCGATCCTTGATCCGACGCATCGTCCGGTCTATTACGCCAGCTATCTCAGCTGCCTGCAGCCCGCTGATCTTCTTTGCCATCGCCGTCAGTATCGCGTCCTGTAACCTCATCGTCCGCCCTATTGCCGCGGCGCTCACTGATCCCGGGCTGGTCAAACTCCAGAATCGTCGCCGCTGGGCTAAGCGGACAGATCGCGTGTGAACTCGACCGGGCAAGCCGCACACCAACGACACTGACCCAAACTGGCCATTGCTCTCCGATGGAGCAGAACATATAATCCCAAGCCAACGGTGTGACGACGTGAAACTTCGAAGGTATTCGTCGATGGCGAGGCTCCTGGCTCCGGCCGCACTTCTTGCGCTGTCCGTTATCGCCACATCAAGCCAGCCCGCGTTTGCCCAATCTGAAAACCTCGGTGTTAATGGTCCAATCCAGCCAGAACGTCGATTCCTCGATCAGTACTGCGCCGGTTGTCACAACCAGAGGTTGAAGACCGCCGCGTTGATGCTGGACAGAATGGATGTGGCACGCATCGGTGAAAACGCCGAGACGTGGGAGAAGGTCGTTCGTAAGGTTCGGACAGGCATGATGCCACCAGCGGGGATGCCGCGACCCGCGCGCAAGTCGATGAACGACTTTGCCGCTGCGCTCGAGGACCGGCTGGACCGCTATGCCGCCGCAAACCCGCAGCCTGGCTCGGTCGGGCTCCATCGCTTGAACCGCGTCGAGTATGCGAACGCCGTTCGCGACCTGCTGGCTCTGGAGATTGACATTACGTCGCTCCTGCCTGCTGACGACGCAAGTTTCGGGTTCGACAACATGGCGAATTCCCTGGGCGCGTCCTCGGCCCTGCTGAATGGGTATTTGTCCGCGGCCTCGAAGATCAGCCGCCTGGCCGTCGGCGACGCTGACGCGACGAGCGGTCTTCAAACCTTCAACGCGCCGGCCGATCTTTCCCAGGACGAGCACATCGAGGGGCTGCCTTTGGGAACGCGCGGCGGCATGCTCACCCGGTATAACTTTCCAGCGGATGGTGAATACCGCTTTCAGGTTGCGTTATTGAGAGACCCTGGAAACGGGGAAGACCTGTTTGGCCGAATGTCGCGCGGAGAAAAGGTCGAACTGAGCATCGACGGACAACGGAAAAAAGTATTTGACATCGATGAGGAAGATAAACATCGCACCTTTGTGGACAACGTAACTCAGCCCCTCGAAGTGCGGGTATCGGTGCCGGCGGGCTCGCACGAGGTTGGTGTTGCCTTCACCAAACAGAAGTATGCGCTTGTCGAAGACGTTTATTCCAGCAGTTATCTGCGGAGTTCGATCACCGTCCTCGATGTTTCGCGAACCGCTCTGCCGCATGTCACCAGTGTCACCATCGGCGGCCCGCTTCAGGTCACCGGCGTAAGTGAGACACCCAGCCGCCGCCGGATCTTTGTGTGCCATCCGGCGAAGGAAAGCGAAGAAGCGCCGTGTGCGGAACAAATTATCTCGGCTCTGGCGCGTCGCGCCTATCGCCGGCCGGTGAACAATACGGATCTTGAAGTTTTAATGGCCTTTTATCGAAGAGGCAGTGCGAACGGATTCGAGCAGGGAATCGAGATGGCGCTGCGCCGAATTCTTGCCAGCCCGGACTTCACCTTCCGGTTTGAAAAGCAACGGGCCGACGTCAAGCCCGGCGCACCCTATCGCATCACCGATCTCGAGTTGGCATCTCGCCTTTCGTTTTTTCTTTGGAGCAGTCTTCCCGACGATGAACTCCTGCAGCTTGCCGCCGGGGGGAAACTCAAAGACCAGGCCGTTCTCGAGTCGCAGGTTCGCAGGATGATGGCGGACCCCCGCTCGAGTGAACTCGTGCACAATTTCGCCGGCCAGTGGCTTCAGTTGCGCAACCTGGCAAGTGTTACTCCGTCGCCGGACGATTTTCCCGGGTTTGACGACAACTTGCGAAACGCCTTCCGGCGCGAAACGGAGATGTTCTTTGGGAGCATTGTGCATGAAGACCGGAGCGTGCTCAACCTTCTGACAGCGGACTACACGTTTGTCGACGAACGCCTGGCGCGCCATTACGGGATCCCTAATGTGTACGGAAGCCAGTTCCGTCGTGTAAGCCTGGCCGATACTCCGCGGAGAGGAATATTAGGCCAGGGCAGTATTTTGACAGTCACTTCCCTGCCTACCAGGACTTCGCCGGTTGAACGCGGTAAGTGGATTCTCGAAAACATCCTGGGCACCCCTCCGCCGAGTCCGCCGGCAAACGTCCCGTCGCTTCAGGAAAATGCCAACGCCGGCGGTGAAGAGCCTTCGCTGCGTCAACGCATGCAGGAGCATCGGAAAAATCCCCAGTGTGCGGGTTGTCACCGCATCATGGATCCGATTGGTTTCTCGCTTGAGAACTTTGATGCCGTCGGGCGATGGAGGAGCACGGATGGCAATCAAAAGATCGATGCGTCGGGGGAACTCGCGGACGGCGCCAAACTCGATGGCCCGGCGTCTTTGCGGCAAGCGCTGCTGGGCTATTCGGATGAGTTTGTTCAGACCGTGACGGAGAAACTGTTGACGTACGCGCTGGGGCGTGGAGTCCAGTATTACGACATGCCCACTGTGCGCGCGATCGACAGAGAGGCGGCTCACCATGATTACAGGTTTTCATCGATCGTGATGGGGATTGTGAACAGTGCGCCTTTTCAAATGCAGACCAGGGATGCGGTTGCAGAGCAGAAGAAACCTGGTCCGGGGCCGGGCCACGCGGGCGCGGAGCTGGAGAAAAACTAAAAGGTTCAGAATGATCAACACAAAAAAGCACCTCTCTCGACGAACACTTTTACGTGGAGCAGGCGTTTCAGTCGCGCTTCCTTTCCTCGACGCCATGCTGCCTGCCCAGTCACCGATACGCGGAAGTGCCGCAGCGCCTCCGTCCCGGTTTAGCTTCGTCTATGTCCCGCACGGGATGATCATGGATGAGTTCACCCCTGCCTCGGAAGGGACAAATTTCGAGATTACGAATATTCTTACTCCGCTGGAACGTTTTCGAGACTGTCTGACCATTGTGAGCGGCCTTGAAGCGAAACCTGCCGGAGATGGAAGCGCCGGCGATCACATGCGGTCCGCCGCCGCGTACCTGAGTGGTAGTCCGCCGCAGAAAAATGCCGGCCAGAACGCCTACCTGGCCACCACGGTAGATCAGGTGATCGCCCGGAAGATCGGCCGCGATTCGCCCCTGGCATCGCTCGAAGTCGGAATCGAGGACACCGGTTATACCGGCATCTGCGATGACGGTTTCAGCTGTTCCTACCTGAACACCATCTCCTGGGCAGGACCGCAAAAGCCGCTTCCCATGGAGAGAAACC
>CAWBIS010000033.1:0-6505 GCA_963788485.1 Terriglobia bacterium | reverse complement strand
TGCCGGTCGCGTCCCGTTTGCCCTGGACGTTGATATAGATGCCGTTGCTCGAAGCCGTGAGACCGTAGGCTTTGGTGTTGGCGAGATCGAATGCTTTCAACCCGTACTGTCTGCCCTCGAGTTGCAGAAAGCCGTCTTCCATAACCGGCAGATCCTCGGCCCAGGTCAGATAGCCCTGTTGAGCCAGCCACGAGTTGACATAAAAGATCTCCCATGACTTCGTGAATCCGTGATCTGAACAGATGATGATCGTGGATTCGTCGCCCCAGAGGCGCATGGCTTCACCCAGCAGATCGTCGACCTGGCGGAAATAGGTCCACGCCAACTGACGCGTTTTGACGAAATCCTCGTCAGGATGCTCCGGCTCGAGACCTGGGTCGAGGTACGGCCACAGGAGATGCTGGAGCTTATCGACGCCGTCGAACACGATTCCGAACAGACCGACGGGATCGTTATCCAGCAGATACTTGCCGGCGTTAAACCACTGGCGCTCGCGGGCGAGATGCAACCCGATCCAGGACCCGTATTCGTCGAGCGCGGCTCCCGAAATCGCTTTATTCTCCTCTTCGAAGTCGATCGCCAGTTCTTTGACATCGAAGCCGGGTACGTCGCTCTTCAACCGGTCGATCACGCCGGAGGGATGGCTCAGCGTGCGCATCCAGCGCCAGGAAACCCAGCCGGGAATGACCCAGCCGTCGATCTTCGGCGCCGGGTGGTGAGCCACGAAATTGAGCGAACCGGCGCGGACCCCCTGCTGGTTGGCCATGGCCCAGATGGTGGTGGCCGTCATTTGCTTCGAAGAAACGATCTGGACCGAGGTGGACGCCGCATCCGCGTATTGAAGGAAACCGAGGATTCCATGAACCCCGGGGTTATGCCCGGTGACCAGGGTGGACCAGGCGGGCGGAGTCAGCGGAGGAATGGTGGACACCATCGTGGCCCGCACGCCTTCCCGGCAGAACCGCTGCAGGTTCGGCATAATCCCGCGCGCCATCAGATCGTCCAGAACGGTGAAGGTACCGCCATCCAGTCCGAAGAGAATTACGCCTGGCGTCATGCCGCGCGCTCCTCCGACTGCGCAAGATTCTTCATCAGAAAATCGAGCAGCAGTTTGATCGTGATGTCGTTGACGTGCTCCGCGCGGGCTCTGGCCATGAACTCGGGAAAGGGCAGGACGGCATTAAAATGATCTTCCAGCGCGGACCCCAGACCGATAGCGTCGATCGATTCAAAGCCCAGCTCGCGGAAGATGCCCGTCTCATCCGTCACGACGATCGAGTTATCCCAATCGTCGCGGGCTCCTTTCAGTATTCCGATCAAATCGCTGCGAACCTGGTCGCGTGTTAACTTTTCCAAACTACCCCCTTCGAAGAATCCATGATGCCGGCTTACAAGAAGGCGACCGCGACGATCATGCCTTCGAATCGCCCCGTGGCCACCTGAATCGAATCCTCGGCGTTAATCGCCATATCCGGATCGGCTATTGCAAAACTTTCACTCTGCGCGTCCACCTTCCCGACGATCAGCGAGCCCACGTAGCCCGGATCGGCGACTGGACGCAGGAAACTGCCCGCCGCGAGTTTGGCAGCCAGTGCCCGCGCCTTCCATTCGCCGGCCTCCGCCAGGCGGTTCAGGCGATCCAGTTCATCCGGCGGGAAGACGCCGTCCGCGGCGCTCTCATCCGCCGAAACCGCCGCAATGGCCGATCGGTCGCGGCCCGCGACTGCGAAAACGGCATCGTTATAAACGAAGCTCGAAACCTGCGGCGGCGCAAACTCGGCGCTCCAGAAACCATCCGATTGAAAATGCCCGCATTCCTCAGGAATCAGATGAATGTCGGCAGGATAGAGATCCCGGTTATGCGTCTCTTTGGCCCAGGCGCGCACCGATTCCTTGGCCGCGGCCCGGACAAACAGCCACAGCGGCCGGTCCTCCACGGCAAGAGCCTGATACTCGGCCAACTCCCGCCTGTCCAGCAGGACATGTGTCAACACCTCTTCGGAAAGGGAATCCTTTTCGTAATCGGAGGTGGTGCTCATGTAACGGCATTGAAACCCGGTCTTTTCGAGACCGGGAACATTCGGAGCAATGCTGCAGTAACCGGAATTTGAAAATCGCCAGAAATCGAAAAAGCGCGGGGTCCAGAAGAAACGCCAATCTTCCCACCCGGTAACCCGCAGCCAGAGCCTGCCATCGGGATGGAGCACGTCGTAATCCGCCAGCACGGTGCGCTGCGTTACCTCGCGAATACGCAGGCGGCAGGGCGTGACGGCGCCCACCGGCGGATTCTCGCAAAATTTCGCAACTTCGGCAATTCGGATGGGTAAAATCACATAGCCTTCCGAAAGATACTCGACAGGCCAGTATCCAACAAGCTGACCCGCCGCGTCCAGCAGGTGCGGGTCGAGGTGGTACTGCGGATTCAGGCCGGAGCCGAACAGGTCCCCGGTCGGAAGAATCTCCAGCGTTGCCAACAGGCCATTTTCGCCCACGCGATCAATCGTATGAATGCCCTGAAAGGACGGACCATGGAACATTCTGTGTTGCGTGTAGATGTCTTTGCCCTTGCAGATCGGGGATCGGGAATTGGCAAGGCTCAGGTCAACGGGCGCGGGCGCCTGGGGATATTCGGAACCGAGGAGCACAACACAGGAGGAGTACGCCGCACCGCCTTGCGCCGCGCGCACCGATACCGAAATCTCGCCCGGCCCCAGCCGTTTCGCCGCGACGTCGACAACGGCAGGAGGTTGATTCTCAGTGGTGCTGAGCCGCCGGAAAGCCTGCACGTTTCGGGTGCCGATAATTTTCGATCCGGGTTGGACCACGGCGGCCGCTTCGCACATCAACTCGACGCTGCCGGTCAGCGGCATCACGAAGATCCGGTCGCCCTGGCTATCGCTCTCGGTCGAATAAAAATATAAGGAGTGATCGCGCAGATACTTGTGTTCGTCGAGTTCCAGCGCCAGACGCAAGGTAATCGACTGGCCGGGACTTTCTTCGACAATGGATGCCGTACGGATCATGGCTCCGCGAGGGCCGGAGCCCGAGGCAGAACCCTGCGAAACGACCGCGCCTTTGCCGCTCAGGAAGGCGAGAACATCGCGCAACGTCTTGAGTTTGGCGATCGCCTCCATATCGCCCTCGCCGGAGAGCGCGCTGTCGCCCGAAAGATCGCGCAGTGCGCCGAAGATCTCGACCCGCTTGATGGAGTCGATGCCCAAGTCGGCTTCCATATCCTGGTCGAGTCCCAACATCTCTTCGGGGTAACCGGTACGCTCACTGACGACTTTCAGCAGCAGTTTACCGGCATCAGGCGGCGTGGGGGCGAGAGCGACAGGAGCCGGGGCGGCGGGGGCAGGAACGGCGGCGGCAGGAACGGCGGGGGCAGGAACGGCGGCGGCAGGAACGGCGGGGGCTGCCGTTCGGCCGGGCTCCAATACGACGGGGGCGGTCTCCTCCGGCGGCGCCGGGGCGATCGTTTGCTGCGGCGGTGTCACGAAAACCGGCGGAGCCTGATAGCCAGATACGAGATTGGACGGTGAGGCGGCGAATCCTCCCATGAGAGCCTGGCGCATGATGTCTTCTTCCGTGCGGAGAAATTCCTCCATTAGGGAGAAGTGGTCGGACATAGTGGACTGAGAGGGCGGCGAAAAAGGCTCGCCGAAAGAAGCTGCCGGAACGGCGGCGCCGACCAGCACATGCGGGTCCGGCGCCGAGGCGAAAGCCGGAGCGGCATGTTCAGTGTGAACCGGCTCGGCGGGAGGCCGCGGGGCTGGCATCGCGTTGCCATTCAAGTGGGCATGGGCCGGCTCGATGCCGGGCGCAGGCGCAGCCACCGGCATGGGGAATTCGGCATTCGATTCCATCTCGAGCAAACGGTAGCCGATGGAAATCCGGACAACTCCCGGCTGCTCATCTTCGGGTAAAACGGAATCGTTTTTGACATCGAGCGACAGCTTGCGCGGCGAGCGGCGCTCGTACATGGGGGTGAAATCGAGCGCAACGTGCGCCGCCGCCATCATTCCCATGGCATGGTTGAGCGAAGCGATTCCGGAGCGATGGAAGACGTCCATGGGCACCGCCAGATGCGGCTTACCGCGCAGGATATCGTCGACGAAAGCGGTCAAATTACCGCGTGGTCCGGACTCGATAAATATTCTCGCGCCATCCGCGTACATCTGTTCGATGGTCTGGCGGAAAAGCAGGGGCCGGGCAAATGTATTCGCCACGGTTTCGAGGATGGTGTCCCGGTCCTGCGAATACGGCTCGGTGGTCGTACAGGAGTAAACGGGAGACGCGGGCGCCTGGATATTCAGACTGCGGAAAAAGTCGCGCAGCGGATCGCAGATATAGGTGAAGGATGGAGTGTGATAGCCGCGATCGTAAGGCAGGCGCTCCACAAAGGTGCCGCTCTTCAGCAGGTGATCGATCAACTGCGGGGCATCGGCCGGATTGGCTACCGCAACCACCTGATGGGGGCAATTGTCGTTCGCGAGATGAACCTCGCAACCGGCCTGGGCCGCCAGTTCGAGGGTCTTCTCCCGGCCCGCGCCCACGGCCAGCATCGTCATGCTGGGGATCTCAGTGGTACCCGCGAGTTTCTGGTACATGGCTGCCAGACGGTCCATGCTGGAAACGAATTCCGCGATGTCGACCATGCCGGACGCCGCCATGGCGATCCATTCACCGGCGCTGTGGCCGGTCATCATATCCGCACGAATGCCAAAGCGGGTCAACAGGGCATGAATCGCGCCTCCGGCGGTGAGAACGGATTCGGTGGCACGCTCGATACTCCACAGCCGCGCCTCGGCAGCGGCTTCCTCTTCTTCCGAGAAGGACGGCGGGGGATAAAGGACGGCGCTGAGGGGGACGTAGCCCGGGTCGTTCACTACTCCGTCGGCGCGATCGAAACAGGCGCGGACCTCCGGAAAGGCCATGCAGAGCTCCGCGAGCATGCCGATGTACTGGGATCCTTCGCCTGGGAACAAGAAGGCTACTTTGCCCTCGCGCAGGTCTTTGCCGCCGAAATAATAAAGGCCACCGCGATCCCGGATCTGGCTGCACTCGGGATCGGAAAGGCGCTGCTTGACCCGATCGATCTTCTGCGCCAGTTCCTCGAGCGACGAGGCGACAATGGCCACGCGTTCGGGGCGATTCGAGAGTGAGGAGTTGAGCGTCCAGGCCAGGTCGCGCAGGGCGACGCCTTCGACCTGAATGGCATAAGCCCGCAAGCGGTCGAGCGCGGCAATCAGCGCGGTGCGATCCTCCGCCTCGACCACCAGAACTTCGCTCTCCCAGTCCCGCAGATGTGTCGTTCGAGTGGATTCGGGAGCTTTGTCGTACTCCTCGAGGATTACGTGACCGTTGATTCCGCCGAAGCCGAATGCGCTGACCGCCGCGCGCCGGGGACTCCCGCCTTCGGCGCGGATCCAGGGCCGCGCCTCGGTGTTGACATAGAAGCGGGTCTCCGGCCTTCGCAACCGCGGATGAGGCATGGTTACATTCAGGGTGGGCGGCAGAATTCGGTCATGCAGCGCCATCGCTATTTTGATCAGGCTGGCCGAGCCTGACGCAGGCATGGCGTGGCCGATCATCGATTTGACGCTGCCGATGGCGCACACCGGTCGGCCGTTATCCGCCGTTCCATAAACGGTTTCGATGGCTTCCAGTTCCGTCGCGTCGCCCACTGTCGTCGCTGTTCCGTGACATTCAATCAAACCGATCGATTGCGGCGGAACCTGCGCCATCTCGAATGCACGCCGTATCGCGGTCACTTCGCCTTCGAGCCGCGGCGCCATCACAGCCTTGGCTTTACCGTCGCTGGCTATGCCCACGCCCTTGATCACCGCATAGATGCGGTCGCCATCGCGCTCGGCGTCGGCCAGGCGTTTCAGCACCAGGGATCCCACGCCTTCGCCGCACATGGTGCCGTCGGCATGTTCATCGAACGGGCGCATGGTGGACGTGAGGGAAATGGCCCGCGACACCTTGAACACGGAAAGGAACGGGACGTCGTTGTAGATATGCAGCCCGCCAATGATCGACATGTCGTCGGTGCCGGCGAGCAGATTGTTCACGGCAATCTCGGTGGCGACGAGAGTGGAGGCACAAGCCGCATCGATGCTGAAGTTCCGGCCCATGAAGTCCAGCCGGTTGGCGATACGTCCGGTGGCGATGTTCGGCACCATTCCGCCGGCCGATTCCGGAGTGAGCCGCGGCATTTTGGAGCGCAGCACGGCGCGCAGCCGCTGCATCTGATCGCGAGTCAAATCGGGGCGCATCTGCCGCATGATCCTGACGATCATTTCGACGACCACCGTCCGGTTGGTCAGCCACATCAGGCCGGGGCCGACATAATTGCCCTTCCCGATGATCACGCTCACGCGGCTGCGATCGTAATTGCGGTTCACGTAACCGGCGTCTTCGAGGGCTTCGAAGACGCAGCGGAACAGCAGACAGTGATCTGGTTCGGCGCCCTGGATTGAGGCAGGTGGAATTCCGAAAA
>CAWBIS010000032.1:0-19937 GCA_963788485.1 Terriglobia bacterium | reverse complement strand
TTTTATATTACCTAATGATAAAATCGATCATTTCTTGGTTTAGCAGCAATCCATTGGTCTTAAGCAGAAGGGTATCAGTTCAAACTCGATGGCGAAGAATCGCTGTATCCGGACCCCGAATCGCGTTTTCAGCCGGAAGGTCCGCATGGGCCTTCGCAGGTAATCGATCCCAGCGCATTCGTGTGGCACGACCACGATTGGAAGGGCATCGATCCGGAGGGCCAGATCGTGTACGAAATGCACATCGGGACTTTCACTCCCGATGGCACGTGGGACGCGGCACGGGCACAGTTGCGCGAACTCTCATCGATCGGAATCAGCGTGCTCGCGCTCATGCCCGTCGCCGAATTCAGCGGCAAGCGCGGCTGGGGGTACGATGGCGTCGATCTCTTCGCGCCCTCTCATCTTTACGGCTCTCCCGACGACGCGCGGCGGTTCGTGGATGAGGCGCATCACTTGGGCCTCGGCGTGATCCTGGATGTCGTCTATAACCACTTCGGTCCCGACGGCAATTACATCGGAGCCTTCTCGGACGAATACTTCACCGATAAATACGAAAACGACTGGGGCCAATCGATCGACTTCTCGCGCGGCCCGGTGCGCGAATTCTATCTGGCCAACGGCGCTTACTGGATCGAAGAATTTCATTTCGACGGTCTGCGGCTCGACGCTACTCAGGACATTCACGACACCAGCGAGGAGCACATCATCGCGGCGCTTTCCCGGCGTGTCCGCAAAGCCGCCGGCGAACGCAGGGTCTACATCGTGGCGGAGAACGAGCCGCAGCATTCGTGGATGGTGCATTCGCCATGCGCCGGCGGTTATGGAATCGACGCGCTCTGGAACGACGATTTTCATCACAGCGCGGTAGTGGCGATGACCGGCCACGACGACGCCTATTACAGCGACTATCATGGCTCGCCGCAGGAATTCGTTTCCGCCGCGAAGTACGGATATCTTTATCAGGGGCAGCGCTACAAGTGGCAGAAGAAGCGCCGCGGCTCTCCGGCTTTGGATCTGCATCCCTGGAACTTTGTCGCCTATCTTCAGAATCACGATCAGGTGGCGAACTCGGCGCGCGGCGCGCGACCGAACACGCTGACGCATCCGGCGCTCTATCGCACGATGAGCGCTCTGCTGCTGCTGGGGCCGGCAACGCCGATGCTCTTTCAGGGGCAGGAATTCGGCGCGACTACGCCGTTTCTTTTTTTCTGCAATCACGACAACAATCTGTGCGACCAGGTCTATACAGGCCGGCGAAAATTTCTCGCGCAGTTCCCCAGACTGGCGCGGCCGGAAATGCAGGAGGAGATCGCAGACCCGGGCAGCCTCGCCACGTTCGAGCGCTCGATTCTGGATCTGAACGAACGGGAGAGGAATTCGCGCCTCTATGATCTCTATAAGGACCTGCTCCGCCTCCGCCGCGAAGATCCCGTAGTGCGGCATACGCAGCGCGGCGCCATCGATGGCGCGGTGCTTTCCGAACAGGCTTTCCTGTTGCGGTACTTTGACAAACAACACGGCGATCGCCTGCTGCTTTTCAATCTCGGCCAGGATCTTCACCTCGATCCCGCACCCGAACCTCTGCTGGCGCCTCCGCGGGATTCGCAATGGGTCGTTCTCTGGTCCAGCGAAGATCCCCGCTACGGAGGCACCGGCACGCTGCCTCCCGACACCCGGCACAACTGGCGCATGTCCGCATATTCCGCGCTCCTGCTTGCGCCCGAGCCCGCAACGGAGGGCCGCTGATGCCGCTTCCCGGCAGAAAAGTGGATCGCGTCAACCGGCGTCCGGTTGAGGACGACCCGCATCTCAACGAAGAATGGCTGGTGACCAACGGTCTCGGCGGTTATGCGTCCGGTACGGTTGTGGGCGCGCTCACGCGGCGCTATCACGGCCTGCTTATCGCCGCATTGCCTAATCCCCTCGGCCGCACCATGACATTGAACGCGTTGTCGGAGCGGATACGCCTGACGAATCGCGACGTTTATTTCACGGGACCGAACGAATTGATCGGTGTGAATCCTCCGGGCACGCTCGCACCACGCGAATTCCGTCTGGAAGGTGGTCTTCCGGTCTGGCGCTACGAATTGGCCGGCTCGGTTCTCGAAAAGCGCCTGTTCATGGTTCACCGCCAGAACACGGTGCATGTTGTCTACCGCCTTCTTTCCGGGCCCGAACCCATCCGGCTCGGGTTACGTCCCGGCGTTCACTTCCGTTCGCACGATGCGCCGGTCAACACCCCGCTGGCAAAGAAATACGTCGTCACCATTACCGGCGACAACTACGAGATATGCGCCAGCGAGAGCGGCTTCCCGGCGCTGCGCATCTTTTGCGTACCACCGATCCCGTTTACCTCCGACCGCAAACAAATCGACGACATTCTTTTCCGCACCGAGGAGACTCGCGGTTATGAATCGCAGGGCTCGATGTGGAGTCCCGGCTATTTCCGCTTCGATCTCAAGCCGGGCGATGAGCTCAGTTTCATTGCGACCACCGAGAGTTGGGAGGTGCAGAACGCTCTCACGCCACACGGCGCGGCCGACGCCGAAACCACCCGGCGCGAGACACTGCTCGCCCAGGCGCATTCGGCCGCGCGCGACTGCTTCGGAGCGGAACTGACGCTGGCCGCGGATCAGTTCCTGATCCTGCCTACCGGACGCACCGAGGATGCCGCTCGCGCTCATGCCGCGGGCGAAGAACTGCGAACCGTGATTGCCGGCTACCACTGGTTCACCGACTGGGGCCGCGACACCATGATCAGCCTCGAAGGCCTGACCATCCGCACCGGCCGCGTCACCGAAGCCGGATGGATTCTGCGAACCTTCGCGCAACATGTCAAGGACGGGCTGATTCCCAACCTGTTCCCCGAGGGCCAGAAGGAGGGTCTCTATCACACCGCAGACGCCACGCTGTGGTTCTTTCATGCTCTGTCGAGATATCTGGAAGCATCCGCCGACCGCATCACGCTGCGGCTCCTGCTGCCGAAATTGATCGATATCGTGGATCGCCACGTCGCGGGCACCCGCTTCGGTATTCATGTCGACCCCGCGGACGGACTCCTTTCACAGGGCCAGGAGGGTTATCAACTCACCTGGATGGACGCCAAGGTAGGCGACTGGGTGGTAACGCCGCGCCGCGGCAAGGCGGTTGAGATCAATGCTCTCTGGTACAACGCGCTGCGCCTGCTCGAATCCTGGCTGATCGAGGAAGCGCGCGACGCCGAAGCCCGGCGATTCGGCGAGCTCGCCGGTAAGGCCCGCGAATCGTTCAACCGCCGCTTCTGGAACGATGCGACGGGTTACCTCTTCGATGTCGTGGATGGCGAGCAGGGCGACGACCCCTCCTGCCGCCCCAATCAGGTATTCGCAATTTCCCTTCCCAATCCCGTGCTGGATCGTATCCATTGGCAGCCTGTGCTGGATACCGTGAAAAAGAAGCTGCTGACTCCGGTCGGACTGCGCTCGCTGTCTCCGGACCATCCCGATTACAAACCCAAATACGACGGCGACCTGCGCGCCCGCGATGCCGCCTATCATCAGGGCACGGTGTGGGCGTGGCTTATCGGACCCTTCATCGATGCGTGGCTGAAGGTTTATCCCATGCGCCGCCAGGAGGCCAGAGGATTTCTTGCTGCCTTCCAGTCAGGCCTCGGCGAGGCCTGTATCGGTTCCATCAGCGAAGTGTTCGACGCCGAAGAACCGCACACGCCGCGCGCCTGCATCGCGCAGGCATGGAGTGTTGCCGAGGTTCTTCGCTGCCACGTGCTCCTCGGCCCTTGAGCCTCGCTTCAGCGGAACTCCCGCTTATAAAAGAAATTCAAGCTGAAAATTCCGTATTGATCCCGCGTAGCCACTGCCGACCACATGGGACTGAATGCCCATTCCATCCGGATAATGGTTGAGTTTGGCTGGTCCACCGCCTGCACATAAGTGAACGTCAGGTTATTCGTGATGCGCTGCTGCACTGCCAGCCTTGCCGTAGGGACTTCCGATCCGGTGGTGAACGAAGGATCGATTTTGAGCTGAGTGATTCCGAAAACGCGCTGCAACTGATTTCCCACCGGATTCGCCACGGCCTGACCAAGAATCGCCGATTCGCCCATCTGCTGGTATCCCTGTGCCGGCTGCGGCGGCTGGTTGGCCAGCAGCGTCGGATCGGAAGTCGGCGTGGTGCCCGCGGCCAGAAGCGCGATGATCTCCTGAAACTGCAGCGGCGGATCCGATGTATAGCTCAGCTTCATGTTTTCGATGGGTCCCGTCACCCGCACGGTTACGTTCACACCCTGCGCCTGGGTCTCCAGACTTACGTTCAGAATGGGTTCGATCCTTACGGGGTTGTAGAACGAAATAGTTCCGGAATCCACCGTGTAGTCAGTCCCGAAAAAGAGAAGCTTGCCGCTGTTGACGACGATTCGCCCCTGCATCCCGGGCTCGTCCGCGGAGCCGCGAATGCGCAGGTCGACATCGGCCTGCACGTCTTCGGACAGCGACGACTCTATCGTTAGTCCCGGCAAGCTGCGTACCCGCACCTCAAGCTTCATATTGGAAAGCAATGTAGAAGGGCTCCCCGGCGACTGGACGGCGGGCGCGGACCGCGTGAGAATGGAGCCGAAATCGGTGTGCGCATCGTAGCTGATGCGATTGACGGTGGCAGCGCCGGTAACGCGGCTGCCGCCGGCCGTGCCTGCGAGACGAACATTCGCATCCGCGCTGACGGTCACTCCCTGCTGCACTCGCACACGCACATTGGACGCATCGGCCTGCAGGGTGAATCGCGGCGTGTCCACAAACGACGCGAATCCGCTCAGACTGACTTTTCCGCCGCCCGATTCGGCCGTCAGCGTTCTGATCTGCGCATTCCGGCCGTTGAGTGCGATCGTGCCATTCGCGTTTGAAATGCCGAGCGGAAGTGAGGCGGTGTTGAACGTGGCATTGTGCAACGTGAGCTGCCCGTTGAGCAGGGGTCTGGAGAGATCGCCTCTCACCGTGGCCGCAAGCGCGACGCTGCCGGCCGAGTAAATATCCCGGTCGAAATTCTGCATCACCCCGAGGTCTGCGTTGGCCAGCAGGCTCAGGTTCAGATTCACTCCCGTGATGGATCCCGAACCGTTAGCCTGAATGTCCGTCTTCGGCCCTGTCAAACGAGCGTTCTGTATCCGAATCACACCCTGGTTCAGCGCAACCTGAATCGGACCCTGATTGGCGATTGTGATAGGTTTCAAGGCGCGCGATTGCGGCGTGGTGGTCACTTCCAGTTTCGTAATATCGAGCGCGCCTTCGAGCTGCTTCGCATCGAGCAGCGGGCCGCGTATCGTTGCGTCGGCGTCCGCGGTGGCCTCGAACGGCGGCGCACCGGGACTCGCTCCGTCAATCAGGCCTGCGATGCGAGTCCAGTTCGCATTGCGAATCGACAACCGCGCATCAACCGGGTACTGCGAATTGAGTGTGGCGTTGCCGCTTCCGTGTATCGTCGATCCGGCCAGATTCGAATCGAGCGCGAACGTCAGCCGCTGGCCAGGCTCTGTATTCGCCGCCAGGCGGATATTGCCCAGCTGTTTTCCTTCAGCCGCAATACCGGTAGCCGAGATCTTCGCGTTTAAAGACGTGAGCAGCACCTCCGGGATTGAGTTGCGCACGTTCGCCGACCCGCTGGCGTTGATGTCGACCTGGCCGCCCAGCCCCGCGCGATACCGCTGCACCGTTGCGCTGCGCCCCAGATCCAGATGATCGCCCATGAGCGTGAACTGCGCCTGACCGGTGCGAAAGTTGTCGACGGGATGATCGAAGCGGCCGCTTGCATCGATTCGTGATGGCCCCGATGCAATTTCGAGCCGCGACACGTCGATACGTTGTGGGAGGTAATTCACGCGCATATCGGCGCGATCTATTTTCTCGCCGTACAGAACTGCCTTCGAGAGATCAAGTTGAGCGTTGCCCTGTGGAGCGGCGGCCGTCCCCTGAAAATGCGCGGATCCGGAGAGAGTGCCTTTCGCTGGAATATCTGGCCGATCGGCTGCGGCAAGAACGCGCTCGATCGGGAGCATGGCGAGGCGGAGATCGGCGTCCGTTGGATAATCTCTCACCAGTGCCGTAGTGCCTGTCCCCTGAACATTTGAGCCCGCGAAATCGGAGGTGACGTTCCAGGAGACGTTCCGCCCGGTGGTGTGCGCGGTCGCGTTCAGATCTCCGTAGTCCACGCCTCGCCGGTCGAGAGCGTGGACCGACAAGTTCCCGTTGACGCCGCTGAGCAGGAAGGTGGGCGTCGTCTGCTGCAGCGCGCCATTGACGTCCGCATCCATCGTGACCGTGCCCGAGGTGCTGCCCGCCCTTTTATCGACCAGCGGCATCCGCGCGAGGTCCAGCGTGCCGGAACGAACATGCGCATGGAGTTGCCCTGTGGCGAAGCTGTCGCGCGGATGCCGGAACTCCGCGCTCAAATCGACGCGCCCGGCCGGGGTATCGATGTATGCAACCGGAATCGTCGCCAATTGATCGGTCAGGTCGGCCTGCACCTGCGTTCGGTTGAAGGGCTCACCGGCGAGCGTGCCATTCATGGCCTGAATCGTCGCCGCTCCGATCGGATCGCCGTATGTCCCCGTCACCTGCGCCGTTGCGGAAAGCGCTCCCGAATACCCGGCGTCTGGCTCTCCCGCCAAAGCCACGACATCCGCCAGATCGGCATCTGCTATCGCGGCATTCACCCGAAGTGGCGAGCGCGGCGTGGGCGACCAGTTCCGCAGACCCAGACTGGCATCCGCGCGCGCCCGCATCGCACCTCGATTCAGAACAGCATTGGAAACGGCGACCGCGGAAGCCGATGCGGCAACATCCGCCTCCAGGGAATCGAACTGCCGGCCCTCGATCGCGAAGCGCCGGATCGCCAGTTGGCCGGACACGCGCGGCTTCGAAACAGCACCTGTGACCGAACCGTTGAAATCGGCTTGACCTTTGTTGGTAAGCGCGACCGGCAGCATGAGATCGTGCAGGTCCTTCGACACGACTGCGACGTTCATCCGCTTGCTCAGCGACCCGCTCAGATTGGCTCGCGTGTGCGGCAGCGCAACATAAGAGTTCTCGACCAGAACGTCGTCCACTGCTCCGTTATAGATGGCGTTCAAACGTCCGGTCACGGGAATCCCACGCCGGCCAGGCGCAATCGCCAGATGCGCATTCGCGGTAATGCTTTTCGTCCCGGCGGTCCTGGTATCGCCTTGGGCTTCCAGCGATCCAGATATCTGGCCGTCGTAAGGGAGCCTTTCACCGAGCGATCGCAGGACGCTCTGAATGTCCAAACCGCGCAGCCTCCCATCCACTTTGTACCGTGCGAAATCGGAGAGCGACGCGTTACCTGCGAACCCACCGCCGAAAGCGTCGATGCGCAGACCGTTTAGTTCGATATCCGCCGGGTTGGCCTGAAACGAAGAAACTGCATCGATATGGGAGAGACGCTCCTTCCCATCGGTGAACGACACATTTCTCGCCTCGATATTTCCCATTGCGTCGAACCTGTTCGATGTGTCCAGCCTGGCGATCGCATTGATTGAAATCGCGCCTTCCGGCCGGCTGCTCATTCTCGCCAGTTGTCCGAGTTCGCCCAGAGACACGTCCGCGCGCAACTGCAGGCCTCCGGCGCCCTGCGGATCCTTGAGCGTTCCCGACGCCTCCAGATTCGACTGACCAAACGCCGCGTGCAGTGCGGCCACCTGGATCGTTCGATTATCCGCCGTCGCGTTCGCATCCAGCACCAGATCCGGGAGCGCACCGCGCCGGCTCCCCGCCATCGGAATGTTTCCCGCATTCGCCAGATCCGCTCCCGCAATACGGCCCTGCACAAGCGCCGAAATTCGCGGGCTGTTCAGATTCGCGATCGATCCGTCAAACGAGATCCGCGAGAGTGGCGTCGTAATCGTCGCGTGGCGGAGATCGATGCGGTCCTTCGTCAAAGTCACGGGCAGCGTAACTGTAAAGTTCACCGGCGTGTTGCGGCCATTCAAAAGATAGAGCGGCTCGATACTGAACGCGCCATCGTACGCATCGGCGGCCAGGTTGTAGTTCAGCAGCGCATGAACATTGTTCCCGCGAAGGCTCAGCGGTTGCCGCACCGAGAACAGCGTAAGAACGCCATTCTCCAGATCGAATTTGTTCACGGCCAGATCGACCACCGTTTCCAGCGCCGATTGATTTGAAGTGCTCTTCGCCCGCGGCGTCGGGATGTTGCTCCGGCCATCGGCCTGCAAAGCGACATTGACAGCAGGCTGATAGACACCGATAAACGAAATATCGTAGAGACGTCTGAGGCTGGTAAACAGCCGAAGGTCGACCTCGATGCGCGGAATGGAAACGAACGGCGGTGCGCCAGGCGGCTCCGTACCGTGAATCACGAAATTTCCGATAGTCGCGCGAAGATGCCTTTCGTCGAAAGAGAAGGAGCCCACCTCAACCCGGCCGCCCGTGCTCTGCTCCAGGTCCGCAATAATCGTGTCGCGCACATAGTTCAGGAACCAGCCCGTACGCACCA
The DNA here is from genome assembly GCA_963788485.1 of Terriglobia bacterium. Classification (GTDB taxonomy): domain Bacteria; phylum Acidobacteriota; class Terriglobia; order Bryobacterales; family Bryobacteraceae; genus BOG-234. The sequence goes on along the minus strand of CAWBIS010000032.1, from coordinate 11,417 downwards.
CCAGCAGGCCCGCAATCGCCAGCGTCGCAACCATTCCGGCAAATCCTATGGCCACGTTCCGCGCCAGACGCGCTTGCCGGCTCATTGAATAGCCTCCGGCTCGTACTCGACGCTGGCTTCTTTGCGGGCATTATCCAGCCACATATCGAACTGCGAATTCACCTGCTCCCCTTCCAGCGTGTTTCGTATCTGCGTGGAGGCCGCCTGGAGGGAACCCCGAAATTCGGCGCGATGCTGCTGGTAATACTTCTCCACGTCTTCGTCGGCAATCACCACGCCCTCCCGAAAACGGTCGTTAATAAAGCGCAGCACCGTCAATTGCCAGAGCAGTTGCGCGCGCAGTTGATCCTCATTCAATCCGTATTGTTCCAGCGCCTGCTGCAGACGAGTGTCCGAGTTGGCAAAACGATCGCGGCGAATCTGCCCCAATAGCGCATTTGCGTCCGCATCGCTCGCCCGGCGATATCCGCCCGAAGCGATTTCCGTGCGAATCAACTGCTGATCGATCAGCCGCTCCTCGGCTGCCTTCTTTGCCGCGGAGCCGAAGTCCAGCTTCGCCTTGTTTAAAAAATCCGTCAGGCGCAGGTCGCGCTCGATATCGCTCGTTTTGATCGGATGCTTATTCACCACGACCGCAATCCGGTCGATCACGACGGCCGCGTGAAGCATGCAGGCGACGATTGGCAATAACGCGGGCATACGCATTCAGAATGTCTGCCCGATCGAAAAGAAAAACTGGAAATGACTGATGCTCTGCTGACTCGGCTGGCAGTAGCTGGGAAGGCTGGAAGCGGGAACGTTCGGATTGCATTGCAGCAGTTCCGTCGGCGTTCCCCCGAATCCCTCGAATTTCGGCGGATTGATGCTGTACGCCAGGTCCACCCGGATCGGCCCCACCGGAGTCCGATAGCGCACGCCGAACCCGACGTCCTGCACCGTGTAGTTGAAGTCCTCAAGATTCCGCTGGTGGAACGCGAACGAAATATCCCCGAGCGAGCTGTACACGTTTCCCATATCGTGAAAGAAAACGCCCTGGATGTTTTCCCCGATCAACGGAAACCGCAACTCGACATTGTTAATGAATAGCGCGTTCCCTCCCAGCGGAAAGCCTGTGGGCTCCGACGAGGGACCTCCGGCTGCCAGGGAGGCGCCCGTATCTCTCGGTCCCGCTTCATCGAAGGGAAACGCTCGCAGATTGTCCGCGCCGCCGGCGAAGAATCGTTCCGGCAGCGGCACCGATTCCGCTGCCGTTAATCCCGCCGGCGCGGAGAACGGAAGAATAAGGCCGAACTCCGTCTGCCGCGCCAGGATCAGCGAGTTTGTCAGTTTGTAATAAGTCGCGTTCCGCGCAAGAACGCGTCCGAAGCTGCGCTCCGATCCCAGCGCCTTCGCGGCGATCCCGAGGTCGACCGCATTGTACATTCCATGCGACGGATTGGCCGGGTTGTTACGCCGATCCTGTATCAGATTCGCGGTGAAGATCCCGATGCGCACCGGTTGCACGAACTGCGGTATGAGCAGCACCGGAATAACCACGTCCCCAACGCTGACGCGCCGGTAAGCGAGGCCGAACATGCCCGTCAGCGATTTCGAAAACTTCTGCGACATTTGCACTGACGCCTGCTCCCGCTTCGACGCAAACGTGCGGACGTCCAGCGTCTGATCGTAGAGCAGGGTATAGGTGAGGCTGCGCCCCGCATGATTGCGGAAACGGGGTTGAAGATAGGTCAGCGCACCCAGCTTTTCAATCGTCGAGTAATTCGTCCGCAATGAGATCGTGTGCCCCAGACCCAGAAAATTCAACCGGCTGACGTCGAGGGAAACTTCCGGGCTGAATCCGGTCGTGCCTCCCGGTGCGGCCAGGCTGGTGGTGCTCGGCGTGCCGAAACGGCCCACCTGCGCGCCGATTCCCACGGTCAATGAATAGCGATTGGCTTCGTCGAAATCGTAGAGAACGTACTTGTGAGCCGCCGTGCCGTCGGGATTCTCGATGGCTGTATCCACGCGCGCAAAGATTCCCAGGTCGTAAAAATTCTGCTGGATTCTAGTTTCCTCCACCGAAGACAGCGGGTCGCCGGGTTTGAGCGTGATGGTTCGCGCAATCAGGCTCGGGCGGGTAATCTGATTTCCGGCGGTGAGAATGCCGCGCACATACTGACGCTCGCCTTCGGTGATCGTGTAGACCACGTCCGCCAGCCTCGTCCCGCTGAGCCGCCATGCCGCCGTGCAGGCCGCGGAAGGAAAGCCCTGCCGGAAATAGTAGCTGAGGATCGTGTCGCGATCGTTCGCCAGATTGACATCCGCAAAGGGCTCGCCCGCCGAAGAGGCCAGTTGCTTTTCGATCTCGGCCAGATTCAGCTGTCTGGCGCCCTCGACCGTGACGTGATTGACCGTCCACTGCTGCTCCTCATCGATAGAGACCGTCACCCCGACATCCCCCGGCTTGCCCTTGTACCCGTCGTCAGCCGTGATCGTGATCTTCGCGTCGCGAAACCCGTTTGCTCTATAAAGATTGATGATATTCTCTTCGTCTTTCTTCCGAAAAGCGTCGCTGTATCTCCCGTGCCTCAGATTAAAGGCCGCCGCATGAATGAACATCCGTTCCCGTATCGTCCGCGTGTCAAAGTATTTATTGCCCGTGATGGCAACGCGCACCACCTTGCGCCGCATACCTTCTGAGATGGCGTACTCGATAATTTCGAGATCTTTCTCCGGCGGCTTCACGCTGAAGTCCACGACCACGTCGTAATAGCCCTTGCTCTGGAAGTAATCCTCGAGATTCCGCTTTCCTTCGAGAAGCAGATCCGTGTCGACTGCGCGTTCCTGAAAAACCGGAACATAGCGCTTCATCACCCGCTTCGAGACCTTCGCCTCCGTCGCTTTTACCTGGACTTTGGGTCCGGGCGTTACGGAAAGGTACGGCTTTACACGATTTCGCGCGGCGTCATAGTCGACTTTCGTCACCTCGGCCGCGGCCGTCAATCTTCCCTGCTTCTCGTACTTCCGCAGTACGCCATGCGCCCCGCCATTTGTTCGCGCCTGCGATACATGCCGCCACCAGTGAATGATGGGAAGCCTCCACCCGGATACTCGCAGAATGACGCTGTCCGGCAAGAGGTTTTCGCCCTCGATCTCCGGCTGCTCGTACTTGGCGCGCTTCGATTCATGAACCGTAAAGGTGATGAAGACCTGATCGCCGCCCCCGGAGCGGGTTACCCGCGGCTCGATCGTTGTGTGATACAGCCCATTGGCGTCGAATAAACGGCCCATGGTGCCGACCGCGCGATCGATGTCTGCCTGCTGAAAGGCCGAACCGGCATCGAGTTGAACATAACTGTGCAGTTCCGCTTCGCTGGGGGGCGATTTGATCTTCCCTTTGATCCGGACGTCTTCGATGAAGACCCGCGGCTTGACCACGAACCGAAGCGATACTCCGGCTCCCGCGGGCTCGGCCTCGACCACAATATCGTCGAACTGCCCGGTGGCGTATAGCGAATCGATGGCCTCCGCCACGTCGTCCCGGCGCAGCGGGGTTCCGGTTTTGAGCGGTTGCGCGGCGGCAAGATCGGCAGGGTCGAGAAAACTGCCGGGCGAATACTGGATGGCAACGATGTTTCTGCCGGCGAAGTCGTCGGCGGGCGCGGTCTGCGCGTGGAGGCAGCACGAACCCAGGAGCAGCAAGCCCGCCATTGGAGGCGCGATCGGCCGGCGAAAACTCAACGGGCCGCTCCATGCATTTCGATCGCCTCTCAGCGGCGCGCCGTTGGAAGCGCCGTATCGATCGGCACAACCGGATTGCTTCGGGCACCCGATGGGCCGGCTTCGCGGCTGAGCACTCCATGCCGCTTCGAATAAACGTGGGTAAATTCGGCGCCGAAGAGAAAAATCTGCGAGGAATAATAGACCCAGACCAGGAGGACGACGAGCGATCCCGCCGCGCCGTAGAGCGATCCCACGCCCGCCCTTCCGAGGTACAGAGCGACCAGCGATTTCCCCACCGTAAACAGGATCGCCGTCACGATCGAACCGACAGCCGCATCCGCCCACGGCACCCGGCGCTCGGGCACAAGCGTATAAACCAGTCCGAACAGAAGCGTCGTGGCAACCAGGGTTGCGGCGAAGTTTGTCGCTTCCAGTAGAAACGGGGGAATCCTGACGAAATCGAGCGCATACTTCTCCGCCGCCTGGATCACAATGCTCGCCGCCAGACTGGCGGTGATCAACAAACCCGAACCAATGACCAGGCCGAACGCAAACAGGCGGTACCGCAGCATGCCTCGCAGCGCCGATTCCTGCGGCGGCAGCACATCCCAGATGAAGTTAAGATCGTCGCGAAGTTCCATGAAGACGCTGGAAGCGCCGACCACGAGCATACAGAATGCGAAGACGCCCGTCAGGATTCCGGATGTGGCATGCGTATGCGCATCCGTCAGCAGTTCCTGAATGAATGCGGCTCCCGGGGGCCCGGCAACGGCGCGGATCTGCCAGTAGATCTCACCCTTTACGGCGTCGCTGCCGAATACAAAGCCCGCGATCGAGACGAAGATCAACAGCAGTGGAGCGAGGGAGAAAATCGTGTAGTAGGCGAGCGCGGCGCCCAGTCGCTGCGCGTTATGCGCGTTCCACGCCGACGCGGCATCCGCGAACAGGGACCACTCGAAGCGCAGTTTCGACACATGCCGGAGCCAGCACTTTCCCGGCCAGCTTCAGTGAGGAGGCCCCGCTCGTCTGACGGCTATGCTTCGGCGGGCGTCAGATCGGCTCTGTCGAGGCGAAGTTCCACCGGCATGCGCGGCGGAAGCGGCTCCCGATTCAGCTTCGCGCGATACATGTCTTTGTCCGCGGCTTTCAACAGGGAATCGGTGTCGCATCCGTCTTCCGGGTACAGCGCGATGCCGAAGCTCGCGCCCACGCACAGTTCATGGCCGTTAAACTCGACCGGCTCGACCACGGCGCGTACAATCAAGTCCCCGCGCCTGCGTGCTTCGGTGCGGTCTCCGACTCCGGGCAGAACCACGATAAACTCGTCCCCACCCACCCGAGCGGCCAGATCGACCGGGCGCACCCGCTGCAGTATCCGGGCTGAAACGCTGCGCAGTACCGCGTCACCCGCATCGTGTCCGTAGCGGTCGTTGATTTTCTTGAAATCGTTCAGGTCGAGATAAAGCACCGACATTCGTACACCACCGGCATCGCTTGCGCGCACGCGTTCATCCATTCGCTCATAAAGCGCCGCGCGATTCAGCAGAGCCGTCAGCGAATCGTGTTTCGCCCGGAACGACAGCTGCTCGTATAACGCATGCCGTTCGACCGCGAGGCTGGCGAATTGACCCCACGATTCCAACAGCTTGTGCTCTTCGCCCCGATCCGGGCAATCGCCCGGCCACAGCGCGATGATCACCCCCTGACGGCGCGCGTTCTGGAGTATGGGAACCGCCTGGTATTCCGGCGCGGGAAGGTCCCCCGCGCTTCCGGCGCACTGACACCATTCCGGAGCGCCCGACAACCCGGTGATCGGCGCCGCCGCCGACGCCTGGCGAAACGACTCGATGGGCACCCGATCGACCACCCGCGAGAACCGATCCGGGAAATGTGAGGAAGCGCAGATGCGCGGAACTCCCGGCAGCTGCATCTGGATGGAAACCGAGCATCCGGGCAGGTGGCCGCGGACCGCATGTGCCAGCGCTTCAACAATGCGGTCGAGCGGTTCGTCTTTCGCGACCATCTCGAGAATGATCTTGCGATCCTGTTCGAGACTCTCCGCCTCCCTGGCGACTCGTGCCGCTGTCTCCGCCGCGGCGCGGGCGCTCTGCAGGTCGTCCAGCATCTGCTTCTCTTCGGTGATGTCGATCAACGCGCCCGTGGCGCGTTGCACCGGAGGCGTCTTGTCGTCGGTGATGTCGATCAATGCACCCGTCGCCCGCCGGATCGCCCCCCCGCCTGCCTGTACCCGCCCCTGTACACGCGCCCAACGAACGCGGCCGTTCGGCAGATTGATCCGGAACTCAAGCCGGAAATCGCCGTTCGACAGCGACTGGCTCGCCACCTTGCGTACAGCTTCCCGATCCTCCGGATGCACCATCGCCGCCAGATCGTCGAGACCTTGTTTTCGCGGGGCGCCGTGCAAACCGACCAGCGACGCCAGACCTTCGGAAAGCGTCACTGTGCGGCCCGCCACGTCGACCTCCCAGATCCCGAATGACGCGGCCTTCTCGGCCAGATCCAGGCGTTCCGCGGTCTCGCGCAGGCGCTGCTCGGAGCGCAGACTCTCGATCGCGTTTCCAGCCAGTTGCGCCGCCGCCTCCACCAGACGCAGCTCCTGCTGGCGTGGCTTCGCCGGCGTCCGGTGATACATGGCGAAAGTGCCCAGAACTTTGTTGCGCGAGTTGCGGATGGGAACGCTCCAGCAGGACCGCAGTCCCATGCCCATCACGAAATCCTTCGCGCCGGCGAATCGGTGGTCTGTGGCAATGTCTTCCACCACGACCGTTTCGTTGCGATATGCCGCCGAACCGCACGCGCCGACCTCAGGACCGATCTCGAGGCCATGGATGGCGTTCAGGTACTCGGGCGGAAGGCTGGGCCCCGACCCTTTCAGCAAATAACGCCGCTTTTCCTCATCCAGCAGCAAAACCGTGCAGATTGTGCCAGGCTCAATTCGTTCAATGGAGGTGGTCAGATGATCGAGGAGTTCCTTGAGCGAAGCGCCCCCGGCGACCATTTCCATCACCCGCCGCTGTTGCTCGATGATCTGCGAGGATTTGAACAGGTCCTGTTTGTCCTGTTGTCTCTCCGACAGCCGCACCCTCGATTGCCTGACCGTTCCATACGCGGCCGCCGTCAGAATGGAGCCCGCAGTGGTGAGTTCAATCCACACTATGGACCTTATCGGAAGAAGGGAGAAATTTTTGCCGGTTTTTTATGCTGTTAGATACTGAAGAGGCATTTGCGCCAGGAAACCCTGTTCTGCGACGTACTTGTGGCCGGAGGCGGCAACGCCGCCCTCTGTGCCGCATTGTCCGCATGGGAGTGCGGCGCGAGCGTGCTTGTGGTGGAGGCGGCGCCCCCGGAGTTCCGCGGCGGTAACAGTCGCCATACGCGAAATATGCGTTGTATAACCGATGCTTACGAAGAGGCCGAATATTGGAACGACCTCGTTCGCGTCACCGGCGGTGAGACAGACGAGCGTCTGGCCCGCCAGGTCATCCGGTCGTCGCGTGAAGCGAAAGCATGGATGATGCAACACGGCGTCCGCTTTCAACCCGCGCTCGGCGGAACGCTGCATCTCGGACGCACCAACGCCTTCTTTCTCGGCGGCGGCAAAGCGCTGATCAATGCGTATTATGAAGCGGCGCGCGACCGCGGAATTCGCATCCTTTATAACGCCGAGGTGGTGGCGCTCAAGGTTTGCCGCGGTCTTTTCGAAGGTGCGACCGCCCTTGTCGAAGGCGCCCCGGTCGAACTGCGCGCAAAGTCCGCGGTGTTCGCCGCAGGTGGCTTTGAAGCCAACATCGAATGGCTGAAAGAAGCGTGGGGCGAGGCCGCGGAGAACTTCCTCATTCGCGGCACGCCTTTCAATCGCGGCCGGGTGTTGAAACTGCTGCTTCAGGCGGGTGCTCAACCGGTGGGCGATCCGAAGCAATGCCATGCAGTGGCCATCGACGCGCGCGCGCCCAGATTCGACGGCGGCATTGTTACGCGTCTCGATTGCCTGCCGCTCGGTATCGTCGTCAATCGCGAGGGAGTTCGTTTCTACGACGAAGGCGAAGACCTCTGGCCGAAGCGCTACGCCATCTGGGGGCGTCTGGTCGCGCAGCAGCCGGGGCAGATCGCCTGGTCGATCATCGATTCGAAAGTTCAGGGGCGATTCATGCCCTCCGTCTTTCCGGCAGTGAGGGCGGATTCGATTGGCGAACTCGCCTCTGCACTGGGGCTGCCGGCCGCTGCGTTCGAGAACACCGTCACAGGGTTCAATGCGTCCGTGCGCCCGGGCCGATTCGATCACAATATTCTCGATGATTGCCGCACCGAAGGACTGACGCCCCCGAAATCGCACTGGGCGCAGAAGATCGACAGACCGCCGTTTCTGGCGTATCCGCTGCGTCCTGGGATAACGTTCACCTATCTCGGCGTCAAAGTGAATGAGAGAGGCAACGTGATTATGGCTGGGGGAATAGAGGCGCCAAATATGTTCGCGGCCGGCGAAATCATGGCCGGGAATATTCTCGGCAGGGGTTACCTCGCAGGATTCGGGATGACGATCGGGACCGTGTTCGGGCGCATTGCGGGAAGGCAGGCTGCGCTTGCCGTCCGCTGACCCCCTGCGCGAAGGCGATCGCCTGATGACGATCTGCAACTCCTGCCGGTATTGCGAAGGTTTCTGCGCCGTTTTCCCGGCGATGGAACTGCGTCTCGAATTTTCGGAAGCCGATCTGCATTATCTCGCGAACCTTTGCCATAACTGCGCGGAATGTTTCTACGCGTGCCAGTACGCACCTCCGCACGAATTCGCCGTCAACGTCCCACAGGTGCTGGCCCGGATCCGCGCGGATTCTTACCGAAAATATGGGTGGCCCGGGATGATCGGCGGCGCGTGGTGGACGGTTGCTGTATTTGCAGGGGCTTCGCTTGCGTTCACTTTTCACGGACCGATCACGCAAAGCATCATGGTGCGTTTTTTCGGCGCCGCGGGTGTGCTGGTTCTCGTATCGTGGGGCGTCGGCCTGACGCGCTTCTGGCGCGAAGACCGGAACAGACCCCGAATGCGCGCGGCCGCGTTTTTCAACGCACTCAAAGACGTTCTCACACTTTCGAACTTGTCCAGTCATGGCGCGGGTTGCACTTATCCCGATGAGCGCCATTCGCCCGCGCGGCGGTGGTTCCACCACCTGACCTTCTACGGCTTCATGCTCTGTTTCGCTTCCACGTCGGTCGCGGCACTCTATGACAACCTGTTCGGCTGGAAAGCGCCATACGCGTATCTCAGTCTGCCGGTCGTGCTTGGCGTCGCGGGAGGCCTCGGACTGATCGCCGGACCCCTCGGACTCCTGGCCATAAAGAGACGTCGCGACGACCGCATCGCAGATCCTGCACAAAACGGCATGGACCTTTCTCTCATCGGCCTGCTGCTCTCGAGCGCCATTACCGGCCTGGCGTTGATGATTCTACGCGCGACGCCGGCCATGCGCTGGCTGCTCGCCATCCATCTGGCGATCGTTTCAGCGCTCTTTGTGAATTTCGCCTGCGGCAAGTTCGTACATGGCATCTACCGCTCGGCCGCTCTGCTGCGGAACGCTCTTGAGCAGCGCCGTGGCGATCAGAGCGAGCGCGGCGGCGAAGGATAGCCAGAGCGCGGGCACGGCGCGGCTGCCCGTCACGGCGATCAATCCGGTCGCTATGGCGGGAGTGAAGCCGCCGAAAATCGCGGTCGCCAGACTGAAGGCCAGCGAGTATCCCGTCGCTCGCACGCTGGCGGGCATGATTTCGGTGAGGAACGGAACCATGGCGCCGCTCGATGCCGAAAAGATCAACGAGAACCAGAGTTCGACAAACATCAATTTCGAAATGGATGGCGCACCCACCAGCCAGAGGTAGAGCGGCCAGGCGGTTACTATTGCCAGAATCGCCGCGGCCGCGAGTTGCGGCCGCCGCCCCACGCGGTCGGACAATGCGCCCATCGTCGGCACCAGGATGAAATTCGACGCGCCGATACACAGCGTGACGAGCAGGTTCTGCCGGCTGGCCAGGTGCAGCACCCTGGTCCCGAATGTCGGCGTGTACGCCGTGATCATGTAGAAGGTTACGGTCGTGAGCGCCGACAGCATCATCCCCAGCACGATGAGGCGCACGTGTCCCAGGATCGTCATCCATATTTCGCGGACCGAGGGATGATGCCTGCGCGCAAGAAATGCATCCGTTTCAGCCAAAGAATTGCGCACCCAGAAGAGGAAAGGAATCAGCAGGCATCCGGCGATCAGCGGCGCGCGCCATCCCCAGAGCGGTGCAATCGTGAGGCCCAGCAGCGCGGCGAACATGACGGCCGTCTGCTGACTGGCCGACTGCCACGCGGTGTAAAAGCCGACGTGGCCGGGCGTCGCGATTTCGGCCAGGTAGACCGAAGCCCCGCCCACTTCCACCCCCGCGGAGAAGCCCTGCACCAACCGGCCCGCCAGCACCAGCAAAGGCGCCGCAATGCCGATCGCTCTGTAGCCTGGAACGCAGGCGACCGAAGCCGTACCCGCCGCCATGAGCGCCAGCGTGAGGATGAGTCCGCGGCGTCGGCCATGCCGGTCAATGTAATTGCCGAGAATGATCGCGCCCAGCGGCCGCATGAGGAATCCCGCGCCGAACGTCATCAGCGAAAGCATCAGTGAAGCGAAGGGACTCGATCCGGGAAAGAAGGTTCTGCCGATATCCGCCGCGTAATAGCCGAAGACCATGAAATCGTACATCTCGAGGAAATTTCCGATCGAGACGCGTACGACGGAACCGGCAGCGGATTTCATGGAGATTCGCGGGCTACGGCCGGGATCTGTTGGGCCGCGCATGAACACGCATGAAAAAAGAAGAAGCTTCATCTGCTTATTCGTGTGTATTGGTGTTCATCGGCGATTAATTCTTTGCGGCCTTGAACGCCAGGTTACCGGTGAAGAACGGCAGCAGTTTCTCCTCGAAACGCTCGGGTACTTTGTTTGTGTGATTGCCCTCGTAAGTTTCGTAGGTATGCGCGACGCCGAAGCGGGTGAGAGTCTCATCCAGAGTCTTGTTGCTCGCGGCCAGCGTATCCTGCAGGCCCACCTCAAGTCCTATGGCATGCATTTTTTTCAAATTCGGGATGTATTGATCGATCATGGCCAGCGGCGCGTTTGCGGCCCAGCGGGCGACAACTTCCGGCTGGGGCTGCCCCTCTTTAGTGGGCAGGTCGACAAAGAAGGGCGGGTTGTTCGGATTCGGTGACCATGCCGCCGCTTCCGCCAGAAGCACCACGCCCCCGCGCCCGCCGCCGCTCTTCGCCTCCTGCGGACTCTTCAGCGCCTCAAGCGCGGCGCCCCCGCGTCCACCGGGATTCAAACTGGCGGTCAGGCAGCACGAACTCATCGCGTAGAGGCTGGAGAAGACATCGGGACGTTTCATGCCGATACGCATCGTGCCGTACCCGCCCATGGAATGTCCGGCGAGCCCGCGGCTCATGCGATTGGGGATCGTCCGGTAGTGACTGTCCACATACTTCACCAGATCTTCGGCGACGAAGGTTTCCCAATCGCCCGTAGTCGGCGAACTCGAATACATGCTGCCGTTGTAGAGCGTAAAGGCGTCCGGATGAACGAGGATCATTTCTTTCGCGCTGCCCCCGGCGATATCTTTATCCGCCGCTTCCGGCACTTTCATCATCTCCCAGTAGCGCTCGGCCCCGATTC
>CAWBIS010000031.1:0-17657 GCA_963788485.1 Terriglobia bacterium | reverse complement strand
TTCTCCTCCTCAGGTTGGCGGTTTTTTTTCGTCTCTTCCCGGAACTGAAAAGGATCGACAGGTTTGCCTGCGGCCGTCTCAAAATCGCCGATAAATTCGAGAAACTCCGTGTCGGCCGGTGGCGGCGGGGCCGCCTGGGCCGCGGCGCAGACGAGGAGAAAGAAAATGGCGAGCATCGTCGTTTCAGTGCGCATCATGTTCTCTATCCAGCCAGCGGTAGAAATCGAGATCTCGGTAAAATTCCAGCTGCTCCGGAGAGTTCAGCACCTCCATATCCTCTATGTTATGGAGAGGGGTAACGAGGCGGGAGTTCCTAACCAGAGAGAAACGGCGATAATGAGCACAACGGCGGATGCGATCCCGCTTATTGTGATCCAGCCTGGGAAAACCCTAAGACTGGGGCGGCCGTTAATCTCAAGTGCCCGTTGCCGGCCCTCACGCAGCCGTCTTGCGGTGTGCGTGTCGAGTGCCTCCTCATCGCACTCAAGTTGTCCTATGACTTTTTTCAGAAAATCACGTTGAGATGTCTCTTCGCTCATGGCTCGAACTCCTCCAGCAGTTCACGCAGGGTGTGCACCGCCCGCGAGGTGTGGGTCTTGACGCTCCCCTCCGAACATCCCATGGCAAGGGCGGTCTGGGCCACGTTGAGTTCCTCCCGGAAACGGAGCATGAAAGCCTGTTGCTGGCGCAGGGGGAGCTTCCGCAGGGCATTGTCCAGTGCTCCGGAAAAGTTCCGGTTTTCCAGAAGGACAGACTGGTCGGCGGCGCCGGTGTCTGGAAATTCCTGGATCGGATCACGATCATCATCCTCTACGCCGGCTCCCTTGAAACCGAACCAAACCAGAAAGCGGTTCCGTATCGCATTCCTCCTGACGGAGTCGGTGATCCGGCTCTGCAGGACCTTATGGAATAGCGGTGGCCACTCCGCTTCGGGACGTTTGCGGTACCCCTTCACAAAGGAGAGCATCGCCTCCTGGACGATATCAAGGGCGTCGTCCACATCCCGCACAGCAATCATGGCCATCCGGAAGGCGCGACGTTCCACACCGGTCAGGAAGCGGTCAAGTCGTTCGGTCGTATCCAGCTTATGCTCCTCCGTTCCCTTCCGTCCCTCATTAGTTAATAAAACGAATGACTTTGGAATCGGTTGACATTACTTAGTATAGTGCATAGAGGAATCAAGAGTGACAATTCGTTATCGTTTGCCGCCACGCTCTTTCCTCCCAGGGTGGAGGCCGGACTGGGGAGAGGCGGGGTCGATTCATCTCCCTTTCGTCGGGATGACAGAGGGGAAAAGGATCGGCTGCATAATATTGCCGAAGACGGAACCGCACTATCCATATAACATATTTATAATATATATCTAATGATATGTTGGATTACATACATACCCCAAAAATACCCCCAAAAGTTATTCCTTACCCCCTCTCAATCTAAAATATATAAGCCGGACACCATCAAGAAAGCAAGTAACTTTGTATTGTATTAAGTACGGTATTGGGTGTAAATGGATGTTATTGGATTCAAAAGGAATGCAGGGACCGTTATGAAAATGCTGATCGTTGTTTTCATGATATCCCGTATACTGAAACGGGGAATGATAAACCAAATAAGTAAGTATAGCCCGTAAAAGCCCTAAAATAATTTTTTCCGGAATTATGCAGATGCGGTATATCCACCCCATTCTGGGGGATTATATTGCAAATTCGAGCCAAATTGTGTCGTTGATGCAACAGAAATTAATGTTTTTTGGTTTGAAACATAATAAATAAAAGATTAGAAGAGCTGCGGCATATCCCCTAGTTATATGAGAGGATAATAAAATGACACAAAACCAAATCGCCTCTCTGTCTCTCAAGGTGCTTGGAATTTACTCAATCATTGAATCTATTCCTCTTCTTCGTGAATTGTCGCAAGTCTTTGCTTGGCGAAGTTCACAAATTGAAATGGAGAATGGGACGTTTAATGCAAATTTATTATTAATTGGAATCATTACGTCAGTTGGCCTCCTCGCATTAATCGGGAGCTGCCTTATTATTTTTAGTAAGTTTTTCGCAAAAAGAATGATACATGAGGAAGAAGAAATTAATGCACATACCGAATTATCGGCCAAAAATATTCAGGCCGTTGCATTCTCTATTGTCGGATTAGTTATGATTGTAATCGCAATCCCTCATCTTGTGCAACTTGCGGCGAATCTACAGGCATTGAAAAGCGCTGGCTCGGGGTCTGTGAGAAAAGATATTTCAATAGGTACATGGGCATTTTCTATAAGCGTAGCTGTTCAGTTCATTATCGGTGTATTGCTTTTTTGGGGCGGCAAAGGACTATCATCAATTTGGTATGCTATACAGAAAACAAGACCAATGAAAGGCATTTAAAGACATATAACGATGCGAATAGACCTGTTTCGCTACGCTCTCAGGTCATCCGCAACGACGTTCTTCGGACGCTGCGCGTCCGAAGAACGGGGCCGCGAGCTGTACCCAGCTCGCCGTTCCCCGTCGCGCTGACCCGCGCCGTAGAACAGCGACCTGGAGCGGACCTACGTTTCGGCTCGCATTGCGAGCCTCCACTTCGGCCGCTCAGCTCGCGGCCCCGCCCCGTTCGGCAAAAATTTCTCCGTTTCACTTCTCCCAACTAATAACGCTTGACGTTAATAATGGTTTGCGTTAACATTTAAACCATGATCAGCTCATTTAAGTGCAAAGAAACTGAAAAGATTTTTAACGGCAAATTTTCTTCAAAATTGCCACAGGCAATACAGCGGCTTGCTGCTCGAAAGCTCGACTATCTTGATGCAGCCGGGGAACTTGATGACTTGCGTTCCCCTCCCGGGAACCGCCTGGAGGCATTAAAGGATGATCGCACCGGGCAGCACAGCATTCGTATTAATGACCAATGGCGCATCTGTTTTATGTGGCGTTACAACAATGCACTCGATGTCGAAATCGTAGATTATCACTAAGGAGTTATTTTTATGAGCAAAAGAGATTTTCCCCCAATTCATCCTGGAGAAGTCTTACGCGAAGAGTTTCTAATTCCGCTTGGCATAAGCCAGTACCGGCTCGCAAAGGAAATCCATGTCCCAGCGCGGCGTATCAATGAGATCGTACTGGAAAAGCGCGGAATTTCTGCGGATACAGCGCTTCGCCTGGGGCGTTATTTCGGGACGACCGCACAGCTTTGGATTAACCTGCAAGCTCGGTATGATCTTGAAGTAGCGCGTGATGCCATTGCAGATAAGCTGGAAGCTGAAATCAAGCCATTAAAAAGAGCAGCATAATGACCGGTGCCGAACAATCGAATTGACCAGAACTTCGTCTGGTCATCCTCCAGACGTGTGCGCCTGGCATGGCGCGTGGCGCGTAAGCGCCGTCTGCTTGACTGTGGTGGTCAAGCAGTGACTTGGAGGTGGAAGTCCTCTATGGACCCTGATGGTGGGAACCATTAGCCGAACGGCAAGGGTGTCCGTCGCGAGCCGGAATCTGAAGGAAGCCGCAGGCAAAATCCCGGCCCGACGAACAGAAATCGCATACAAGGCAGCCACAACCGGGCAAGCAGGCACGTGTCTGATAAAGCCCAATAACCATCCAGAGGGCGTGGAAGTAGATGCGGCGGGTATATGGGAGGAAGGTCACGCGAATTACCCAGGGAGGTCTGTCGTCCCGCACTGGGCGAAATCCGGTGCAGGGGAACTGAAAAGCAGTTCCCTGATGTTCGGCAGAAGTCAGCAGAAGCCATATTAGTCGTTCTGACCAAACGATGAAGGGTGAAACAGGAAACGACGGAAAGGAACCCGGAATTTCGATGACGACAGGAGCAGTAGGAGGCCGGGATGAGACACCCGGCGCCAACCCGGAGGTAGGCGGCCGGAAGCCGTCGGTGGCCGGGGACGGTGCGGCAAGCGTCACGGGAATGATGGACAATTCCATTTCGGAGACGGAGCGGTTGATGGAAGCAATTGTCAGCCGTGGTAACATGATGGCGGCTTACTCAAAAGTAGTAGCCAACAAGGGCGCGCCCGGCGTCGATAAGATGCCGGTCACCGAACTGAAGGGCTATTTACAGGAACATTGGCCGCGCATCAAAGAAGTACTGCTGGCGGGAAAGTACGTACCTCTACCGGTGCTGAGGGTAGAAATACCAAAGCCGGACGGGGGCATAAGAATTTTGGGGATACCGATGGTTGCTTCATACTGCACCTCCCGCAGTTAGGTTTGGTAATAATGACATCATCTTTGTTGATGTCTGGATCCTTGAGGAGTTTTGAATCCTCTCACGGAGGCTATTCTCTAGTTGGGCATCAAGCTTAAACAGATAGCGAGATCCTCTGTTTATCCTCTGGCCTACAATGATACCACGTTCGACCCAATAATAGACCACATTGGTGCTGATTTGCAATTTTTCGGCAAGTTCATT
Organism: Terriglobia bacterium; assembly: GCA_963788485.1. Classification (GTDB taxonomy): domain Bacteria; phylum Acidobacteriota; class Terriglobia; order Bryobacterales; family Bryobacteraceae; genus BOG-234. The sequence goes on along the minus strand of CAWBIS010000031.1, from coordinate 13,235 downwards.
GACGGTCATTTTATCGGTTGGTCTTTGACAAATGTCGTGCTTGTAGCGGATCCACTTAATCATGGAAACTGTAAAAGGTTTGCCTGTTGAACTGAGGCGTCCTTCCATATTGAAGGCTGCGGCTATATCTGCGTCGGTCAGTTTATCCTGAGCCAGATTTCGCACCTTTACAACAATGTCTTCGGGGTATCGGAGTGCATCTGCACGGTTGCGGAGTAGAGCCACCCGTATAGTCTCGCATGCCCCCCCTTGCCATCGGATGTGCAGGAGGGCCTGCGTACGGTCAACATTCTTTTCTACCGTTATGTCCTTGATAAGGAGTCTGAGGATGCGCTTTTTCTCTTTTGACTTGGTCGTTGACGCCTGCCATAGGTGTGAGAAATCCTCGCTTAGAGCAAGAATGCGGGATTTTTGTTCTGCAGTGGCTACCCGTAGTTCTTTGCGCGAATTCGTGCTGATGATCGCGAAAGCGAGTGAACCGGCGCAGGACAGCACATCACCCGAAGAGGCCGTGGCGCTGCTGGTCGGCGCGGGCGTAGATCGCATGGAGGCGATGAAGACCGTCGCGCGCGAGCGAGGTCTCTCCAAACGCGACGTCTATAAACTCGTGAACGTCCCAAAACTAAAATAAGACTTGCAGCCCGGCATCAAGGTAATCGGCGGCGGCCTCGCAGGCGCGGAAGCGGCCTGGCAGGTTGCGCAGCGCGGCATCGCCGTCAGCCTCTTCGAGATGCGGCCCGTGCGCACCACCGACGCCCATCAAACCGACCGCCTCGCCGAACTGGTCTGCAGCAATTCACTCAAAAGCGACCAGCATCCCTCCGCCTCCTGGCTGCTGAAAGAAGAACTGCGCCGCCTCGATTCCCTGCTGCTGCGCGCCGCGGAAAAATCGCGCGTACCGGGGGGGCACGCCCTCACGGTGGATCGCATCGCCTTCGCCGAAGAAGTCACCCGCGCTATCGAATCGCATCCGCGTATCGACATTCGCCGGGAAGAAATCGGCGAGGTCGATCCGTTTGAACTCACGATCGTCGCCACCGGCCCGTTGACGAGCGACGCTCTCGCGGCGAACATTGCCAGGCTCACCGGCTCCGATCGCCTGTATTTTTACGACAGTATCAGCCCGATCGTGGACGCTCATACGGTCGATAAAGCCATCGCATTCCCTGCCTCGCGCTATGACAAATCCCTCGACGGCACTGGCGACTATCTGAACTGCCCGTTCTCGAAAACCGAGTACGAAAGGTTCGTGGACGAACTGCTGGCCGCGCAAGCCGTCGAAGCCCATATTCCAAACGACGTTCCGTATTTCGAAGCCTGCCTTCCCATCGAAGAAATCGCGCGCCGCGGCCGAGACACGCTGCGTTTCGGCCCCATGAAGCCCATGGGCTTGACCGACCCGCGCACAGGAAAACGTCCGTGGGCGGCCGTTCAGTTGCGTCAGGAAAATTTGCGCGCCGACAGCTACAACCTTGTCGGATTCCAGAACCACTTGCGTTTCCCCGAACAAAAACGCATTCTGCGCCTCGTTCCCGGGCTCGAAAACGCCGAGTTCCTGCGCTATGGCCAGATTCACCGCAACACGTACATCAACGCTCCCGCGCTACTTGATGCCACCCTGCAGCTCCGCGCCCATCCAAACATCTTCTTCGCGGGGCAGATTTCGGGCGTCGAAGGTTATGTGGAATCGATCGCGACCGGTCTTATCGCGGGCACGATGGCCGTCGCCCGCTTCCGTGGCGAATCGCCCGGCCCGTTCCCGCGAGAAACGGCGCTCGGATCGCTGTGCCATTACGTCTCGCATGCCGATCCGCACCGTTACCAACCCGCGAACATCGCCTTCGATTTATTTCCGCCGCTCGATCCCAATCCGCGCGATCGCGCGGAGCGGCAGACGGCTGTCTGCAAACGCGCGCTGGAAACCCTCGACGAATACGTAGCCGTGCATGTCTGAGCTCTCCATCGCCATAGAAGACTTTCTCGGCGAAAGAGCCCGCCGCAACGATTCCGAACATACGCTGCGCAACTATGGCGCCGATCTCGACGAATTCCTCGTATACTTCTCCCCGCCGGGCACCGACCCGCCGCCACTTGAAGCCATCGATTTGCTGAGCTTGCGCGAATGGCTGGCGCACCTCTACGACCGCCAACAAAAGCCCGCGACGATCCGCCGGAAGCTCGCCTCGCTGCGATCCCTGTTCCGCTACCTTTCCCGCGAACATCGCATCGGACGCGACCCGGCCCGTCTGCTGCGTCTGCCGAAGATGCCGAAGACGCTTCCCGAGGTTCCTAATACCGAAGTGACGAACGCTCTGGTGGATGGCTCGTCGCGCGAGGATTTCGAACGCCCGTTTCCCGCCCGCGACCGGTTGCTGCTCGAGTTGCTCTATGGATGCGGGCTGCGCGTGAGCGAAGCGGCGGGCCTGAACCTCGAAGACTTCGATCGCGGCGAGCGCTGGATCCGCGTACGCGGCAAGGGCAGGAAAGAGCGGCAGGTGCCGTACGGATCCAAATCGGCCGCCGCGCTGGATGCGTATCTCGCTTCGCGCCGGCCTGCGAATGAACCAGATGCCCTTTTCCTGAACCATCGGGGCAAACGGCTCACCGATCGCGGCGCGCGCAGCATTGTGAAGTTTTACGCGACGTATGTGGTGGGAGATTCCTGCATCCATCCGCATACTTTGCGCCACGCGTTCGCCACGGACCTGCTGAGCCACGGGGCCGACCTCCGCGCCATCCAGGAACTGCTCGGCCACGCCCGGCTTTCGACCACGCAGAAATACACCCAGGTGTCCCTGACAGACCTGATGCGAGTTTACGACAAGTCTCACCCCAAAGCCCGCTGACTATGTCGACCGCACCAGCGGCAGCGAAGCGCGCGAAGGATCTCATGGATCTCGAGAACCTGCCTGAGCGTTCCGCTACCCGAGCCGTGGCAGATCTTCCGGCGGTACGAGCACACGAATCGAACGCGCCGTCCAGGGCGTGCGTTCAATCAGCCCTCGTGCTTCCAGCGTGAGAATCATATTGTGCACCGACGGCGGCGTCACCTGAAAGTAAGCCTGCATGTCCGACTCCGCGGGCGGCCGCCGGTGAATCTTGTTGTAGTGATGAATGAAGGCCAAGTATTGGCCCTGTTTTTCGGTGAACTTCGCCCGCGCTTTCAAAGCGTCCCCAGGAATTCGAAATCCACGTTGCCCCCCGAAATCACAACCCCCGCGCTGCGGATCTCCGAAGGCAGCATACCAAACAACACCGCGGCCACGGCCACCGCGCCACTCGGCTCAACCAGAATCTTCAGGCGTTCCAGCAGAAACCGCATCGTCGCCCGAATCTCGGCCTCGCCCACCAGCAGAATCTTCTCCACGTGGCGCAGAACGACCGGGAACGTCAGCTTGCCTGGCGAGGGAGACCGCAGTCCGTCGGCGATCGTCTCCGAAGGCGGAATCGCGATTCTCTCACCCGCCGCGAACGAAAGCGCCGTGTCGTTCGCCAACTCCGGCTCGACGCCAAACACCCGAATGCGAGGCCGCATGGATTTTGCTATGGTGGCGCAACCCGCCAGCAACCCGCCGCCGCCCACGCAAACCACCAGCGCGTCCGGACCCTCGTCCGGAATGTCTTCGAGGAGTTCGAGCGCCGACGTGCCCTGCCCCGCCATGATCAGCGGATGATCGTACGGCGGCACCAGCGTGCCTCCGCTGTCAGCCAGGATGCGCGCGGCAATCGCTTCGCGATCCTCGCGCAGACGGTCGTACGTCACAATGTGCGCGCCCAGCGCCCGCGTAGGCTCCATCTTCGAGCGTGGCGCGTCTTCCGGCATCACGATGGTGGCGAGCGTACCGGCGTACTTCGCCGCAATGGCGGTCGCCTGCGCATGATTACCCGAAGAGAACGCCACCACCCCCCGCGCCAGTTCCTCCCGGGAAAGCGAGAGAATCAGGTTCGAAGCGCCGCGAATCTTGAAAGCGCCTCCGCGCTGCAGGTTCTCGCATTTCAGGAACACGCGGTACCCCGCGCGCTCGTCGATGCTGCGGGAAGTCATCACGGGCGTGCGTCGCGCCAGCGGCTTGATCCTTTCGGCCGCTTCGTGCACCAGTTGAGGTGAGATCTCCAAATTATCGGGCGGTTTCAAATTCGAGCCGATGCTGGCGATTGTAACGGAGCCGGTCCTGATATTCCTGGTAAAGAGTGCCGAATCCCGCCCAGTAATATCCGGCGACAAACAGCACCAGAAACGGCAGCGTCGGATAGTTGAAAGTGCTGATCGCGAACCAGCACATGTAGAGGAAATAGGTGCCGCAGGCCAGCTCGAAATAGGGCAACCAGCCGCTCCTCCGCTGATATTTCTTTACCGCCAGCCGCTTCTGCTGCGTACCTTCGATCGCGTATTTCGGCGTGCGCACGAATCCGCTTTTCACACCGAAAAGCGCTTCGAGAACCGCTCGCGTATTCACCAGCGCCAGCCCCACGCCGACAGCCATCAGCATCGGCAAAAGCAAAAAAGTCCGCGTCCACGTCTTCGGATGGAGTTCCCTTTGCGCAATCACATAAAACACGGAGAGCGACCAGAACGATGCCACAATGAGCGGCAAATCCAGGAACATCATCTCCCAGACGCCCATATAGAACCGGACGATCATTACCGGCAGCATCAGCGCCGAAACCACCATCATCATCGGATACGAGATGTTCGGGGTCAGATGCATGATCGCTTCCCATTTCACGCGCCAGGGAAGTTTCGCGCGGAGGATATCCGGAAGCAATTTCTTCGCGCACTGCGTCAACCCCTTGGCCCAGCGGAACTGCTGCACCTGGAAACCGTGGATCTCGACCGGCAGTTCGGACGGACAATCGAGCCCGGGCAGATAAACGAACTTCCAGCCCTTCAACTGCGCTCGGTAGCTCAGATCGGAATCTTCCGTAAGCGTGTCGTGCTGCCAGCCGCCCGCGTCGTCAATCATGGTGCGGCGCAGCAAACCGGCGGTTCCGTTGAAATTGAAGAAGAGCCCGGCCCGCGACCGCGCCCCGTGCTCAAGGATGAAATGGCCGTCGAGCATCAACGCTTCGACCTCGGTCAGGAAGTTGAAGCCGCGGTTCAGGTAGCTCCAGCGCGTTTGCACGACCCCTACCTTGGGATCGGCGAAGTGATGAATCGTGCGGGTCAGGAAATCGGGCGGCGGAATGAAATCGGCGTCGAACACCGCGACAACCTCGCCCGTTGCCGTTTTCAGACCTTCCTGTAAAGCCCCGGCTTTGAAACCTTCGCGGTTGGTCCGGTGATGATATTCGATCGGATGCCCCATGTTGCGATACTTCTCGCAAAGGGCGTCGGCGAACGAATGCGTGTCGTCGGTCGAATCGTCCAGCACCTGAATCTGCAGCAGATCGCGCGGGTATTCAATTTTGACGACCTCGTCGATCAGGCGCTCGAGCACGTAGCGTTCGTTGTAAAGGGGCAGCTGGACGGTTACGCGTGGCAGATGCTCGAAACGCAAAAGCGGTTCCCGCGTGGCGTTTTTGCGGTACTTGAAGTAGGTGCGGATCGTTTCGAAGCGATGCAAACCGTAGATCGAAAGGATCCCCAGAAGACCGAAATAGGGTATCAGCAACGCCCAGTCGAACCACGAAAGTTGATGGATTCCCGCGAAGGTGTCGTCAAACAGGCTGCGCGAGATCCGATCCAGTGTGGACGTTACCAGCAGCGACGGCAATGGGAGAAAAAAATTCATCTCAGTAACCGGCGGATGGAATAATTTTCACACCAGCGTAGAACTATTAGACTAGTTTACACGACGGGCGAATTTCTCAGGGCCAGGATACGCCGGCGGCGCCGGAGCCGCCGGCGATCAGGAAGTCACGCTTATTGTTGACTTTGCCCCTGTGCCTGTCCCTGCGCCGCGGGCGCCGTGTTCAGGGCCAGATTCTGGTCCGCGCTGAACAGCGTCACCTCCACTCGGCGGTTCCTGGCGTTTGCGGCCCGGCCGCGTCCTTCATCGACCGGCTTCTGCTTGCCGAGACCCACCATCTGAACGCGGTAGACCGGAATATTGTGCTCGGCTACCAGGTATTCGACAACCGCGTCAGCGCGGCGCCGGCTGAGCGCTTCGTTGTAGTCGGCGCTTCCAACGCGGTCGGTAAATCCTTCAACCCCAATGTAATAGCGCTTGTACTGGTTCTGGCTCGCCACCAGCTGATCGAGCGCCATTTTCGCCTCGCTGTCGAGTTTGTCGCTGTTGAATTTGAAATTGACCGTGGTCTCGCCGACCTGTTTATAGGCGTCCAGATTGGCGATAGTGTTGGTAAGAGTGCTGTTCAACTGCTGGACACCTTGATTAGCCGTGTCCGCCCGGGCAGCGGCGTCATTGGCCTTGTCCATAGCTTCTCCAGCACGCTTGTCGGCCGAAACGGCGCGTTCGTTGGTGGCATTCAACGCAGTTTCGTCCTTTTCCAGAGTGGCGCGCGTTTCATCGAGCGACGTCTTCGTTTGATTCAGAGTCTGACCCTGCTGATCGGTTTTGGTGGCGACCTGATCCAGTTTGCCGCTGACCGGATCGACTGTCTGCCGAACATATTTTTTGGTGGCGCAGCCCGTAGCGAGCAAGCCGCCCATTACGATTGCGAATATTGGTATGAACTGCTTCATGGGTGGAAACCTCCTGCGGCTGGCAAGCAATCGATGGGCCAGGTACTTTACGGGCGGCAAAACCGCATAAGATGAGTTCGATGATTCGCCGCGCGACACTTCTGATCGCTCTTTTCCCGATCGGCTTACCCGTTTTTGCACAATGGCTCAATCAGCCGACGCCGGGTATCCCGCGAAAGGCGGATGGGACACCCAATCTCTCCGCGCCTTCGCCTCGCACCGCGGACGGCAAGCCCGATCTGTCGGGGATGTGGCGCATCGCGGTGAGTCCGGGCTATGTAGCAAACATCACAGCCGACCTGAAGCCCGGCGATGTGCTTCCCTGGGCGCAGGCGCTCTATCAACAGCGCTCGGAGAATCTGGGCAGGGACGATCCGTGGACCGTGCGTTGTTTGCCCATGGGAACAAGACACTTCACTAACGGCGGGTTGGCGAGGATCATCCAGACACCGGGGTTGATGGCTATTCTTTATGAGGATCTCGCATACCGGCAGATCCACATGGATGGCCGCCCCCTCCCGAAAGATCCCGATCCCAGCTTCATGGGCTATTCGGTGGGTCATTGGGATGGGGATGTGCTGGTGGTCGAGAGCACCGGGTTCAAGGACACTACGTGGCTCGATATGGGTGGACATCCTCACACGGAAGCGTTGCGTGTAACCGAGCGGTTCGAGCGTCGCGACTTTGGCCACATGAACCTGAGCCTCACTTTTGACGATCCCAAAGCTTATGCCCGGCCATGGACGATCGCGGCCACGATCAATCTGGTTCCCGACACCGAGCTGCTGGAATTCGTTTGCGCCGAGAACGAGAAGGATGCGGCACATCTGGTCGGCAGGACTGCGGAGGAGAAAAAGGTTCACGTCGCGCCGGAGATCCTCGCGACGTACGCCGGTACCTACGAAGAGGTGTCGAATGATAATCCCGATTACGTGGTGCAGCGGTTCACGGTGACTTTGACCGGAGATCAACTGTTTCTCGATATCGGCGGCAAAGGTAAAGTTCCGCTGTATCCTTTGTCGCAGACCACTTTTTCGCCGCGCCTGCTGGGTTCGTACGAGTTCGTGAAGGATGCGTCGGGGGCTGTCACTCATCTGATTGCCTACTCGACCGAAGGCGATGTCAAGGCCGTCCGCCGCGAAGGCCGATAGCCTCTTTCTATCCTGCTAAGCTGTCTGATACAAGATTCCCGCGGCACGCCGCGTTTCCTCACCCTGCCGTGAGCATCCGAAGCCAGTTCTTCGCCGGCGAGGCGCTTGATGTCGAGGAGGCTCTGTGGAAAGCACGCATGACGTGGAACTGGTCCGTTACATCAATCTGAAGCTTGCGGCTCTCGGACAGCCGCCCAGCGAGAAGACCGCGGATGCGGCGTGGAGTGAAATCGCCGGGCCGCTGATTCGCAATTACTATCAGAAGAACCAGCTGCTCGGCAGCCGGCTTTGTCCCGTGGATGCGCGCATCCAGGCGTTTCTGGATTGCTACCTGGATGGTTGCGCGCCTCGCCTGCCCTCGCAGACTCTCGTGCTCGACATGCCCGGACTGGCGCGCGTGATGTCTTTGCCGGCGGGCGAAGACAGCCTGACGTCGCCTTGCGTGCGGTCTTACCGGATCCGCCAGGGCATTCTGCACAATCCGAAGAGCGACCGCCGCACCACGAAGGGAATTTTCCATATCGCCGAAGGCGGGCTGCCCGTTCCAGCGGACAAAATCGGGGTGCCCAAGGCGACCTTCGGCGCGCTGCTCAGCCGCGCGCTGTGTCCCCCCGCCGATGTGATGGAACTGCCGTTCACTTTGAACCAGGAAAACAAAGTCCGGCTGTTCACCACGCTCCTGCTGCGGCCGCTGGTGTGTCCGTCGACGGGTTCCGAACCCGCCCGTACGATGGAGATCCGCTTCTTCGCGCCCGCCAGTCTGGTGAGCAATCTGGATTTTGTGGAACGTATCTTCGGTAACGGCGGGGATCCCGATCTTCCCGAAAACGACGCTGCGCTCGACGTCGAACACTGGACTGGAAACACGGGCTGCGTGATCCTGGCCCCGCATCTGGTCGGAGTCAGAAAGAAAGACGTGGGCCTGCCGCACCACGACGACGCGACCGAACGGCAGAGGCGCGACGGCATGTGCTGGCGCAAGGAAGACGAGATCTACAACAACGGCGTCGCATTCAAGCTGGCCTGCCGGGATCGCCGCGGCGTAATGGTAACCATCCTCGCCGACAACTACTACGGCTATTGCAAGAAGGAAGTGAAAACGCAGATCAGCTACGCCGCAAATCTGTTCGGAATGTGCGAGGAAGAGCACGCCGGTGGCGCGCTGGCGTTCCCCGCATACGTGCTGGGCCAGCAGTTCTTCGCGGGCCGCACCGTGCTGACGAAGAAGGTTACATTCGAGCAGGCAATGCAATGGCTGGGCGATCGCGTGGAGATTCGCCCCGAGCGTTATGCCGTGGACCGGCAGTATCCGAACATCTATTATGTTCCCGAAAACGCGGAATTCCGGGTAATCGAGGGCTCGGTCAAATGGCGGCTCCCCGACGGCAAATCCCATCAGCTTACGCTGCGCGCCGACGATATCTATTTCCTCCCATGGGGCACCAAAATTCGTCTGGAAAAGCAGATCGACGGCACCATCTGGCGCCTGGTGGCGTCGCGCGCGGATGGCGTACTGTGCCACAAGCCCTGCACCGTCTCGGGCGGCGGAAAGTCGGAGATCTCGAAATCGATCGGCAGCATCATTCTGAAAGGGCCGATCTTCGTGGCGGATCTGCACCGCGACATCGAGCAGGTGGCCGAAATTCTGGCGAAGGACTTCTCGGGAATCTATCGTCATCCGCCTTCGGGTAAACGCGCCCATCGGCCGATCCTGAGCACCGAACGTTCGCTGGGCTCGGTGATCAAGCTGATGACGCCGTCGCCCGAATATTCGGACGAGCACAACGACTGGCTGAAATCCATTCCCCGCGGCGTGCGCCAGTTGCTGATCACCGTGAAGCGCTATTACCAGCCGGAGTGGGGCGAGGACTGGCAGCCACACTTCAGCGTCGACCGCATCAACGGATACCTTGGCCATGAGTTGAAGTTCGAAAACCAGAAGATGATGGCGAACTATCTGCGCATGGGGATGGACCCGGATGGCCCCTGGCGCATCTTCAAATTGCGTCCCGATTTCAATCCGGCGGACAAGGTGCAGTTTGAAGACGACATTACGGCTTCGGTCGTGCTGCCGCGCGAGAGACTGAATCACCCCGACCCGGAGTATCGCAACCAAAGCATGAAGCTGGTTCAGAATTGCGAAACAATGCTCTTCCAGCGGCCGGACGAAGCGATCCACCGCGGCTTCGACAAGGACGCTGAGGCGGACATCGCGTCGCCGGATCTTTTCATTTCGAACTTCGAGCCCTTCCGGACCGATGATGTACAGAAGCTGGTCGACGAAGTGGTCGAGTTTGATAAGTACACCACTCCGGTGAAGCAGTTGCTGACCGATTTCCTCAGGAACCCCGATACGGAATTTGTGGTTTCGTCGGCGCACCCGCGAATTGTGGATGGAAGCCCTTCGAAGAACCCGCGCTACCTGCAGAAGCGGCCCGATCTCACGAATCCGCGGAACAGTTATGTGGCCGAGATCGGGACGCGCATGGCGCGTGAAATACCGTCGGATGAATTGCTGCAATTTCCGGTGAATGCGGTGCTTTCAGGCCGGCGCAATAATCCGGCGGACCGCAAGGCTGGTATTCCTCCGCTGGCCGTTTACAATCCGATTCATTATCAGGAACTGCCCGAGTTGTTCATGGACCTGATCTGCAGCCTGACGGGCAAATCGCCGGCGACGACCGGGTTCGGGAGTGAGGGTGCGTTGACGAAGGGCCCGTTCAACGCGCTGCCTGCCGTGATCGACGTAAATAACGCGCTGGTCTCGGCGATTCTGACCGAGAACTGCGGCTTCACGACGGCGGCCGGATTCATCGGCCCGCGGTATCGCGTGGATCACGACAGCAGCATGCTGGTGCCGGAGCTCTGGTGCCGCATGCGCGTAGCAGAACGCGAGCCGAAATTTTTGATTGAGAATGGCTATCTCGAGAAGGTGGAGAATTTCGAATTCGGCGATGGCGAGGTGCTGGCGAGCCGGTTGGGTTATCGCATCACCGCATCCTTTGTCGACCGTTTTCTGGGACGGATTTTCGAGATGCCGGGGAGCGTCTTCCCGGAAGAGATGCTGCGGCCGGAGAAGCAGGATCTGCAGGAGTTCGCCGAGGGCGTGAACGCCATTGTCGCCGCGCAGCGTCGGGTCGCGCTCGAGTACTTCGAGGACGGCAGCGCGGAGGCGGCGTGTCCTCCTGTCAAGGCGCTGCTGCACATCATGGCCTACGGGGATTACCAGGGCAAGCGCGAGTGCGATCCGGAAATTCGCGCGATGTTCACACGCGAGTCGCTGCTTGCAAGCGATTGGTATCGAGAGCGGCTCAGGGCCCAGCAGGCGCTCGATATCGTGCGCTGGACGAAGCATCGGGATGCGGTGAAGAGTTTCATGGCGAGCGCGACGCCGGTGTCGCAGGTCAATCTGGTTTGCCGCCTGGCGACGGCCGAAGAACACCTGCGCCAGGCTGAAAGCGAGAGTTACCTGGCGACGTTAGTGGGGACTCTTGGCGCGGATCCGTACGTTGTGCGGTAGAGGCCAAAAGAAATCTGGCCACGAATAAAACGCGATGCGGCGCGTTTCATTTTCATTCGTCGCCGGTTTTAGCATTCGTTTGTAGAATAGGCTCTGCGAGGATCCGTGATCGAAGGCGTCACAATTCGCCCCAGCATGAAGACCGTGTGGATGGCGTATGCGGTCTCTGTCGTCGTCATTATCGCGGCGTTCTGGGCTTATTTCGAATATCTCGACGACAAGCCTCGCTGGCTGCTGTTCATTCCACTGGTGGTGCTGCTTCCGCCGCTTAAGGCGCATATGAAACGCCGGCAGGTGACGCTGCGCTTTCAGGACGATCATCTGACTCTGGAAACGGGGTTCCTTTCGCGCTCGCGGCGCACAGTCGACACGGCGAAGATTCAGGATGTCACCGTGAAGCAGACACTGGGGCAGCGGTTGCTCGGCGTGGGCGATTTGATGCTCGAAAGCGCCGGAGAGAGCGGCCGCATGACGATCGTGAATCTGGACCGGCCGCGGGAAATCGCCGATGCGATCATCAACAGCTCCAAGCGCGCGCCGGATCTGCGGTCGCGCGGCGGATTGAGTTAGAAAACAAAAACGGCGCGGAGGGCCGAAAGCCCTCCGCGCCGCGGGGTAAGACAAGTATTAGACTTATCAGACGGCGAGGAACATCTTGTTGCCCTGCCGGTCGACGAGGAGCAGCGATTCTCCATTCGACCGCTTCACCGCGCGGGCGAATTCGTCGGAATTGGCGACTGGCTGACGGTTCACCTGCTGGATGACATCGCCTTCCTGAAGACCGGCACCGGCGGCCTGGCTGGCGGGATCAACCTGCGTCACCACGACGCCTTTCGTGCTGGCCGGCAGGCCCAGCTGGCGCGCGGTCTGCGCATCCAGATCCTGCACCGAAACGCCCTGGAGAGACGAATCCGTAGCGTTGTCGTTTTCGCCGGTCGCTTTGGCCAGTTTCTCGCCGGGCTTTGACCGTCTACGGCAGGAAATTTCCGGTGTTTTCGGTGAACTAGAAGGTTACGAAGAACTTGCGCAGAGATGATACGCCAGTACCGTGACTTTAGCCGCCGCGATTTGGCCAACACGCCATGCGCTGTTGGATTAACTCTTCCCGCATAGGGATAGAGGCGAGCCAAGGTAGATCCAGTCTACAACCTCGTATTCAAAGTTTTCGCCCGTTAGTATAAGCAGAGGAAATACGTCCATGATAACGATCTTGAAGCCCATCCGTTTTGCATTTGCCGTTGCGTTCGTCCTTTTTGGGCTGCTTACAGGACAAGCTGCGCAAGCGCAAGCTTCACCAGATTGGATCGTATTGGGATTACCTGTTTCCGCAACAACAAACGGAAACACGGTGACACTGTCATGGGCGCAAAACTACTGGGCGCCGGGAACACCTTGCACCTATACGATCACCGGACAGGATTTGTTTGGTAATTCCGTGAACGGCACTGTAACATCTTCAGCGGACCCTTCTCAGCCCATCACGTATACCGTGCAAGTGCCAGGGCCACAGTGGACTCCAACGGTTTTCACCGCTACTGCGTCCTCTTCGCTCGATAACATGACATATGGAGGCAGTCTGTAGGTGCACTAGGCATTCTTGTTGCTTCAGGAACTTCATTAGCGGGGCTGAATGCACTTATCGCTGAGCAAACTACGGCCGAAGGTTACTGTGGCGTCACTGCCACAGAGAGCGGTACAACCTTCACGCTCACTACCAGTCAGGTTGGGGTTCCACTGCCTAATGCGCCTACTAACTATGATGCTAGCTCTCTAACTGCGGGTCCGAACGCCGGCTCACAAACTATCACATTGGCGAACGGGCCGACTGTGTTGGGAACCGGCAGCGCCTCCGATGTGACTTCTGACAAATGGGAATTTCATTGTAAATGGTAGTGTGCCTGATCCAACAAGCGATACC